>JAADGS010000032.1 GCA_013152275.1 Actinomycetota bacterium
GGCTTCGTGCTCGGACATTCGGGCGGGTCCGAATCGAGTTCATCACGTCGGTGCACACGTCGGATCGACCCACCGATGTC
Organism: Actinomycetota bacterium; assembly: GCA_013152275.1. Classification (NCBI taxonomy): domain Bacteria; kingdom Bacillati; phylum Actinomycetota; species Actinomycetota bacterium. The sequence continues at coordinate 81 of JAADGS010000032.1, forward strand.
GTCAACACCCCAACCGGGACGATGCGTGTCTCCACCCCGGAAGCCACCGTGCTCGATCTCGTTTCCTTCCCCAATGCGAGTGGGGCCTTGTTCAACGTGGCGACGATCATCGGCGACATGCTGGGTGAGGATGCTCTCGATGTTGGCCGGCTCGCCGAGGTCGCCTCCGGCTATCCGGCGTCGATTGTGCAACGCACCGGATGGCTCCTCGATTACATGGCCGGGCAGGTCGACGTGGAAGTCGACACCGAACCGCTGGTCCCCGTTGCGTCCACGCGGACCACGCCCACTCTGTTGGACCCCGGCCACGGGCGATCCGGGAACCTCGATCGGCGCTGGAACGTGATCGTCGCCGAGTACCCGGACGAGGAGTCGTCGTGATCCCCCAAGCGGCAATCACCGAATGGGGCCGCACCGTGCCGTGGCCGACGGTGGAGCAGATCGCGCAGGACCTGGTGCTGTCCCGGCTCATCGTCGAGATTGCCAACGACGACTATCTCGGTGACGAGCTGGTGTTCCGAGGGGGCACCTGTTTGCACAAGCTCTATGCACCTGCGCCAGTGCGGTGCAGCGAGGACCTCGACTACGTCCGCAGCACCGGCGGCGGGATTCGCGAACTCACCCGAGCCGGTTTGGAAAGCGCGATGGACCTATATGCTGTAAAACTATCGGTTAGCGATAGGTTTGCAGCTATGATGTGTGATCATGGCTACGTTTACACGGCCTCCGATCGGAGCCCGGCTTAGCGCTGTGGCTGAGTCGCAGCAAGGCTATTTCACTCGTGCCCAGGCGGTTCGTGAGTGTGTCGGCGATATGGCACTGCAGCGTGCCCTGAAGAGTGGAGCTATCGAGCGGCTCGACTACGGCGTCTACCGGATCGCTGGGGCCGGCTACGACCCCCATCAGCAGCTTCGGGCGGCGTGGCTTCGGCTCACCCCAGAGCTGTCGGCCCGGGAACGGACCCTCAGGCCTCATCTCTGGGTGTCGCATCGGTCGGCGGCGGGCCTGTTTGATCTGGGGGTCGCCATCGCCGACGTACCGGAGTTCATCTCCGACCGACGTCTCCAGGCTCGGGCGAACGTCAAGATCCACCTCCGGTCACGTGGTCTGAAGAGGGAGGAGTGGACGGTGTACGACGGGTTTGCAGTCACGACGCCGGCGCGGACCATTGCTGACCTCGCGGCCGATCACATGGACGGCGGACATTTGGGACGTATCGCTTCCGAGGCGCTGGCGAGAGGTCTGACCACAGAAGCCGAAGTGGAGGAAGCTCTGGAGGGAAGGGTTGACCTTGCCGCGATTCTGGAGCTGGCAACGGGGAAGATGCGGTGATGACTCCAGCCGAGGGCGTCCCCTATGTGTCGGCGAGGGATTTCGAACGTGCACTGACCGATCGGATCGCCAACGTCGCGGCCTCATCGCCCCACGGGGTCGCCGAACTTCGCCGCCAGTTCGCCTACGGACGTCTGCTGGCGAGGCTGTTCATCCGGCAGCCGGAGCGGTGGGTGTTGAAAGGAGCCACCGGTCTGCTTGCCCGTCTACCTCTCCGAGCGCGTCACAGCATCGACGTCGACCTGTACTACGAGGGCGAGATCGACGCGGCGCTTGCTGCGTTGCGCGACGCGACGGAGGCCGATCTTGGCGACTTCTTCACCTTCGACGTCGAACGCGGAGCGAGTCTCGGCAGAGAGACGGCCGGGATCCAAGTTCGAGTGACCGCCTACCTCGGGGACAAGGTCTTCGAGACGTTCAGAGTCGATGTGGTCGCGGATCGCACCATGACGGCTGAGCCCGATCTGATCCCACCAATCGAGCCGGTCGAGATACCTGGACTGCGCAACGCTGTGTACCGCGCTCACCCCATCCCGGACCAGATTGCCGACAAGCATGCGGCAATGATCGGTACTTACGCCGGTCGGCCCAGTACCCGCTACCGCGACCTTGTCGATCTCGTGCTGATCGCGACCACCCAGACTGTCTCGGCTACCGCCCTCCATGCGGCTCTGGTCAGTGAGCATCGCCGCCGGGGCATGACCCCGTGCCTGCCGTTCTCGCTACCATCGGACGAGTGGCAGCAGGGCTACCGGAAGATCGCAACCACCGTTCCCGGCTTCGCAGTCCTCGACGCTACCGAGGCCACCGAGATCGTGAGCCGCCTCGTCGACCCGGTGATCGCCGGACTGACCAGGGGAACCTGGGATCCTGATGGCCTGAAGTGGGGGTCGCCGTGATCCCCGAGATCGATCTCGTTCGGATCCGACGGTGGGTCGATGCCCGCAACGCCAACCTACCTGAGCGCGCTCGTGGCCTCGTTCGTTATGAACTCGACGTGACCGACCGAACCGTCACCATCTTGGAATGCCGTCCACCGTGGCAATCCGACTACGGGCCGGAGTGGACCCGGTTCCCCGTTGCCCGACTCCGCTACACGAAGACGAGAAGCGAATGGCTGCTCTACTGGCGAGATCGGAACCTCAAGTTCCACAAGTACGATCCGGTGCCGCCGACCCCTCACGTGGACCGCCTCATTGCCGAGATCGAGAGCGACCCGACCGCCATCTTCTGGGGATGACCTCCCCGAGTCCCTTACCCCGATTCTTCTAACGGATCTTCTAACGGATGGGGCGATATGAGGGATTATCCACAGGTACGAGCTAACACGCCCATTGCGAGAAACCCCTGGCAGCGGGCACTATTGAGCACCAACGAGAACCAACCAGCACCCTTTGAAAGCAACTCATAACCCGAAGGTCGCGAGTTCGAATCCTGTTGGACAACCCCCGGTCGCACTGCCGTGTGCGTATGGAGCGGCCGGCACGCTTCGACGTCTTCCGATACCGACCTTCTCCCGATGACCCTGGCCGTCATCAGGTCGAGCAGCCTGTTGCGTGTCGGCGACGTACCCGTAGAGGGTCATCGTTCCGTCCTCGAGTCTCGACGTCAGTTTGGGCATCGACAGTCCCACGACCCCTCCATCGTCGGCGAGCGTGATCGCGATGTCGACGACCTGGTCCGCGGTGAGCAAGGGTGGGCGTCGCACTTTGGGACGGCGGTCGTCTTCACTGCCACCGGGTGTTATCGGTGTGTCCGTTCTGTGTTGGTCGCTCGTCCAGCACGATCTGAGAACGTTTTCGAAACGGGGATCAAGATGGAAACTGCGGTCGATCGGCTCGGGCCGCTGCCCACGTCCGCATTGCGACAACCGTCCGACTTGAATGCCGAGTGGAAGTTTCATGGGGAGAGGGACATGGGCTACAGGCGGGTCGTGATCACCGAGTTCGGCGGACCGGACGTCCTCGAGGTTGTTGAAGAAGCTGTCCTCCCCGAGCCGGGTCCGGGTGAGGTGCGCGTGAAGGTGCAGGCGACCAGCGCCTGTTTCACCGACACGATGGTTCGCAAGGGCGTCTACTACGGCCTGAAGCAGAAACCGCCGTTCTCTCCGGGCTATGACCTGGTCGGCGTGGTGGACAAGCTGGGTGAGGATGTCACCAAGTTCGAGGTCGGGGAAGCGGTGGCCGATCTTACGGTCTGGGGTGCCTACGCAGAATACATCTGTCGATCGGAGCGATCTCTGGTTCCCGTGCCCGCCGGATTGGATCCGAGCGAAGCGGTCAGTCTCGTGTTGTCGTACGTCACGGCCCACCAAATGTTGCATCGTTCGGCACACATGCAGCGCGGGCAGAGCATCCTGGTTCACGCCGCCGGCGGGGCAGTCGGCACGGCGTTGCTCCAACTGGGAAGACTGGCGGGTTTGCAGATGTACGGGACGGCCTCGGAACCCAAGCACGACTTGGTCGCCGAGCTGGGGGCAACCCCTATCGACTATCGGAGTGAAGACTTCGTTGCCCGCGTCCGGGCGTTGACCGGTCAGGGTGTGGACGCTGTCTTCGATGCCATCGGCGGAGACAACTTCAAGCGGTCCCTCGCGTCACTCGGGCCAGGCGGCAAGCTCGTCGCCTACGGTTTCTACGACAGTGCCATGGGCAGAGGCGGCAGCGTCCCTCTCGAGTTCATGCGGGTTGTGTTGTGGAACTTCCTCCCGAACCGCCGCTCGACGGCTTTCTACCAGATCGGTGCGCTGCGCAAGAAACACCCGGACTGGTTCCGCGAGGACCTGACCGCGCTCTTCGACCTGTTGGTGCAGGGCAAGATCAGACCGGTCATCGCGAAACGGATGGAGCTGGAGGAGGCCGCGCAGGCGCACCGACTCGTCGAGCAGGCCGCCGTGCAGGGCAGGATCGTGCTGGTCGTCGACGCAAATTGATCCGTCGAGAGGAATCGCAGGGGCCACTCGTCTGACTCGGGGTCCGCCGACGGGGTGTGACGTGAGACCGGCCGCGTCGACAATCTCCCGGCAGCGAGTTCCCTGCTCGAACAGGTCGAGATCTACCATGCTCGACGGCGTATCGGAGGCAGCATGACAATCAGATTCGACAAGGATCTGAATCAGGTCCATATCACCAATGACCGACTTGTCTTGACCGTTGCCACCGGATTCGGCCCTCGTATCACCGCTTTCTCGGAGGTCGGGTCGACGAATGTGCTTGCCGAGTTGGGTGACGCCGCACTCGATCTTCCCGATGGTCGCTCCTACAAGCTTCATGGCGGCCACCGGCTATGGATTGCGCCTGAGTCACCCGATGTCACCTACGAGCCCGACGATGAACCCGTGGTCGTGACCGAGGTCGGAGCGGCGCTGCAGGTCGTTGGAACCGGCGGTGTGACCGTCGGGATAGAGAAGAAGATGATCATCCGTCCGCACGCCGGGCAGAACACCGTCTCCATCGTCCACACACTCACCAACACCGGAGACAAGGCAATCGACGTCGCACCGTGGGCGATCACCCAATTGCCCGTCGGTGGTACGGCCCTGATTCCTCTGGCTCGCAAGCCCGTCGACCCGCACGGTTTGCAGGCGAACGCTGCGATCGTCGTTTGGCCGTATACCGGCGTGGAAGACAACCCGTTTGTGGTCGAGAACCGGATGATCATGCTCGAGGCCAATCGCACCCGTCCCACCAAGGTGGGAACGTCGCTGGATCGAGGGTGGCTGGCCTATGTGCGGGACGATTCGGTGTTTGTGAAACGTGCACAACACTCCACCGGTGGCCGTCACGTCGACCTGGGCGCAACCGCACAGTGCTATTGCGACTCGCGGTTCGTCGAACTCGAGACACTCGGGTCACTGGCCACGCTTTCCCCGGGTGCTTCCACGTCGCACGAGGAAACCTGGGAGTTGCATCGAGTCGATCCCGGCATCGATCCACATGACGTCCCGGAGTTGCTCAAACTCGACGGAGGAATCGCGAAGTGAGCCGCATGGAGGACTGAGCGGCAGACGGGATAACATCATGGAACGAAGCGAGATGTGAGGACCGGGGGCGGCGCGATGAAGGACTTCTCGGGCAAGGTGGTGGCTCTCACAGGTGCCGCGTCGGGGATCGGGCGGGCTCTGGCGGTCCGACTGGGAGAAGAGGGCGCAGATCTCGCGCTCGGCGACGTCGACGAGGCGGGGCTGAATGAGACCGCCAAACTCGTCGATCGCAGTCCCAAAGTGACGACCCACGTCGTCGACGTCGGCGATCGGCATGCTGTCGAGGCATTCGCCCTCGCCGTCGAACGTCGGCACGGTGGTGTCGACGTCATCGTCAACAATGCGGGTGTGGGCTGCGTGGCAACCGTCGAGGACGCGACCTACGAGGACTTCGACTGGGTCATCGGTGTCAACCTCTGGGGCGTGATCCATGGTGTCAAGGCGTTCCTTCCTCTCTTAAGGAAGAGGCCGGAAGCGCACATCGTCAACGTGGCGAGTGTCAACTCATTCCTTCCCTTTCCGACCAGCGGTCCCTACAACATCTCGAAGTCCGGCGTGGAGGCCTTGTCGGAAACCCTGATGGAGGAGCTGTCGGATACGAACGTCTCCGTCAGCTGTGTGTACCCGGGGGGTGTCAAGACCAACATCTCGCGTAACGCCCGCCACACGAGTGACGAGGAGAACGTCGAGTTCGAACGCCGGGCGATGGCCACTCCCGACCAGGCCGCTCGGCGCATCATTCGTGGTATCAAGAAGGACAGGAAACGAATCGTCGTCGGGGTCGACGCGAAACTCATGGTGATCGCCAGGCGCCTCAGCCCCCTGGGAACGCTCCGACTGGTGACGTGGGGGTGGCGCCGGACCCTGAAAGGGCGGTCAGGCCATCCGACACCATGAACGCGACACGGGGGAGCAGGACGGCCCTGGCGGTCTGGCGAACGGGGCTCGCTGTCCGCTCACCGGGCTCGCCGAGTCCCTTGGCGCCGAGAACGGGTCCGTCACAGACATCTACCTGCCGGAGCGGCCCGCGCGCAATCTACCTGCGATCCACGTTCCGCTCATCGCCCTCGTGGTGTTCCTCCACGGACGGAACATGTTGGGACGGCGAAGACGCGGTCACACAGGATGACATGTAGGTCGGCCATCACGACTTGGCGCGAGACGTTCGAGATTCGACAATCTGCGCGGCCGCTCGTCGGCCGGCGCGGCCCGGACGGTGACCATGGCTGCGACGGTGTCGACTGATCCCGCATTGAGGTCAGAGGTCCAGGTTCCGTCGTCGGTTCGCCAGGTATGAAACCCGGCCGTGCTACCTTTTTTGGCATGGTCGTGCGTGTCGAGGATACGGGAGGTCTGGGAACCGTCGAGGTGGAGATCGCCGCCGGCGGGGGACCGGTCACGCCGGCGAGCAGGGTGATGGCACGGGCGGTGGGCCGCTGTCGGGATCTCCTTGTCGGCGTCGGCATCGACTGGGGCACGGGTACCGGGCTCCTCTCCATCGCCGCGGCCCGTATCCCCGCGGTGACGTCGATCATCGCCATCGAACGGGATCCCGAGGCGGTGGCGAACGCTCGCCGCAACGTCGCCCGCAACGGTGTTGCCGACCGAGTCACCGTCGTTCGGGCCGACCACTTCACTCCCTACGACCCAGGCGACCGGGATCTGCTCGAGCGGCTGGTCGGCGGTGTCGACTTCCTCGTTGCCAACCCGCCGGCTTCCGACGACGGGGACGGGCTGGAGTGGCGGCGCCGGGTCCTCGACGGCGCCCGGCCGTTTCTGAAACCCGGCGCGGTTGTTCTTCTTCAGGTGTCGTCCCACTACGGAGAGGAGCGGATCAAGGGCCTTGCCGACGTCGGCGGCTACCGGTTCGTCGAGACGGTGGAACGCTCCTCGTGGGTGCCGTTCGACCTCTCCCGTGAAGATCTGCGCCGGGCTCTCGACGTCTACGTCGCAGAAGAGCGCCGGGGTGGCCGCCCTTACGAGTTCCATCTTGCCGACGGGTCCGTGATCGACGCCCGACAGGTCGCCGCCGGGGTGGGCCCTCCACTCACGAGCTGGCAGGCCCACCGTTTCGAACGTACCGGCTGAAAGCCGTCCTGGCCTGATGCCTCCGCCAAAGGAAGGCGACCACCCGAAGTCGGCATCGCGCCGAAGAGCATCGGTGCGGGATGAGTCGGCGCCCCAGCCGGCTACTCCGTGGTATTTGGCGTATCTTCGCCGGCATCCAGGCCGCCGGACACAGCGCCGTGGCCGGATATAGGCGTGTCACCGTGGTGGTAGTCGTCGTTGACCTCATCAGATGAGTACGTCTCTCAGGGCTCGACGGGGGCTTGGGCGGGCCTCGCGGTCTGCGTATCCGACGCGAAACGCGACCAGGGGCTGTAGCGCGTCGCCACCCACGAGTTGTTCGAGGGCATTGCCGAAGGTGGGGGCGAGGCCAAGCTGAAGTTCGCGGTCGGCGCGTTCGGTGAGCTGGTTCATGTGCTGGAGGGCGATGCCGTTCTCGGTGGCAGCGAGATGGATGCGTTGAAGGGTGCGGCCACCGATCAGCCGCGACTCGGTGGCCGCAGCGTCGGGCACCAGGATGATCCCGTAGGCGGCGGCGGTCACAACCTGGGTGTCGCGCAACGCCATGAGCCAGTAGTCGTCGTTTCGCTGCCGCGAACCGGCGGGGAGCATCTTGGCGATGGCCGTTCGCAGGACGGACATTCCCTGGGCATCGAGGGTGATGCCGTCTCGCTGAGCTTGGATGTCGTCCCACGAGTGCCGGAACCATTTGGCGGAGGCTGCTGATTGCTCCAGATCGGCAATGAGCGCCTCGGTGGCCGCCACGAGGAGCTCACCGTAGCGGTCGGCATCGGAGCCGATCAGCCATCGGACTTTCACACCGTCGAGTTCGCCGAGGCCGGCGATGTCTTCGAGCAGCCCAGGATCGATCCGTGCACTCGTGTAGCCGGATCGGTTGGTGTGGCGGCCCGGAATCATCCGGTAGAGGCCGGATCGGTCTGCAGGCGCCGCCACGAGCGTGATGCGGGCGGTCCGATCAGGCTGAGACCGATCGGGCCGATAGGTGATCTGTGGTGCGAAGCCTTCGGCGCGGGCGGTCAACATCAGGTTCTCGATCGCACAGCCCAGACTCACAACCGATTCACGAGTGAGAGGGTCGATGGCACCGAGAAACCGGGAGCGATCGGCGATGACATCGATCCGGTCTGGCCGTACCTCGAATAACCAGGGTTGGCTGTCGTGCGCGTTGGCGGCCAGGATGGCTCCGGCGACCAGGGCTTCGAGTCCGCTGCGATCGGCGAAGTCGGCCCATGGCGCATATGCCTGCCCCGTGCCGGTGGCGAACACGCCCTGATCGACGGCTCGGTATCCCAGCGTGGTAGCTCCCAGCACCGCGATGGCACCGGCCACCCGAGCCAGAAACGCTCTGCGGGTCATCCCGGGATGCTCCTCGCCGGTGTCACCGGGTTTCGGCGTGGCGCAGCCTGACTCTTCGTCGAGCGGCATCAGGAATGTGGTCCTTGCCTGCTGCAGTCGCCGAGGAACTCGTCGCTCAGATGCGGGCCCAACACGGCGAGTACGATCTGGACACCGTGGCGAACCTGTTCGGGATCGTTTGGGTCCCCGACGATCTCGAGGTGCCCCATCCAGTGTTCGCCGATGATCCAGAGACCCTCGAGCAGTCCGGTGAACCACGGTTGTATCGAAGAGCGGATCACCCCTGCAGCGGCGAGCGATTCGGCAAACACGGTGAACTCTTCGAGGCGCCGGCGGTACACGGCGCGGTACCGATCCCGCAGCTGTGGGTCTCGGGCCAACAATGCGAGGAGTTCCCGCTGGAAGAACCGGTAACGCCGGTGCAGCTCGAATGTCCGCTCGAGGGTTTGGACGAGATCGCTCGCGGTGGGAGCCCGTCCTGGCGGGAGCTGCCACACCGTGTCCCAATCGTCGACCATGCGGTCGAAGAGGGTGCGGACGATCTCTTCCTTGTTGCGGTAGTGGTAGTAGAGGTTGCCGGGGCTGATCCCGATTTCCTGGGCGATGCGGTTTGTCGAGACCGCGGCCACCGTGTCCTTGTTGAACAGCTCGAGTGCCGCATCGACGATCGCATCTCGTGTGTCGACCGTTGCCATAGAGTATGTCCTCTAATTATTAGAGTATAAACTCTAACAGGCGAGACTCAGGACATCGTTGGCGTTGTGAGTCAAGTTCTCGTCCGTATCGAGGTCGAGAGATGGTGCGGAGGGCGGCTGCGAGCGGTTCGGGGGTGTCGGCGCGTCGATGGTGGTTCTTCCAGAAGGGAACTCTCCGTACGATCGGATGTCGCCGTGCGTCCGGGAGAACTTCCGCGTGGGTGTCAGGATGTCTCACCCTTCGAGCCAGGTCGCGGAACGCGGACGACCCCTTTCCTCCAATGACGCACCAGGACTCGGGCACACCCCTGTCGGCAACATGTATCGGGGCTTTCACTCTGCCGTCGCGGACAAACGCTTGAGATTTGGGCCCGATGTGTCGAATACCGGATGTGATGATTCCTACTGGATGGGTCGAAACAGGTGTGCCGTGTTCGTCTGAACACCAGGTGAAGATGGCAGGGCGACCGTTTTGATCCGGTGGAAGTCCTGTCGGTACAGTCCACCCGCGACGACATCTTTGGAGAAGGCAATGCCTCGCAGCATCTGGATCGCACTCGCCGGCCTCACACTCGTTCTGAGTGCCTGCAGTATCCAGATCAACACGACGACGACAACTACTTCCGATGACTCCGGCACGAGCGCGCCGACCGACACGAATGTGCCGTCCGGCAATGCCGCCGCCACCGTCCCCGGTGGTGGTGCCGCCGGCTCGACCGGCGGGGCCGTCGACGCCAACGTGCAAGACGCCCGTGCCGCCATCGTCCGTGTCGTTGCCGGACCTTTCAACGATCCGCCCGAAGACGAGGCGTTGAATCCCGTCGCCGCCGCCGCCACCGGGTTCTTCATCGGCGTCGGCGGAAACATCCTCACCACGAATCGTGCCGTCGCCGGTGCCGAGAACATCGACGTGTATCTCGCCGACGATCCACAACCGCACGCTGCCACGGTGAGAGCCATCGACGAGTGCTCCAACCTTGCCGTCATGTACACCGACATCACGGACACCCCGTTTCTCGACAATGTGGGGGAACACGTCGCTGTCGGCACACACGTCAGCATCGGCGGGTATCCGCAGGACACGTCCGAGTACACCGTCACCGACGGGACCGTCACCGGTATCGACCTCAGGGGGCAAACCACCTGGTTCGACATCGACAGCGACGCCCTCTTGAGCCTCAGCGTGCCAACCCGGGCTGGAGAAGGCGGTGCACCCGTCATGATCGACGACGGTTCCGTTGTCGCCATCATCCTGCCCGTCGATGGCACGGGCACCTTCGCCGTCCCCTTCTGGGCCATCGGCGCGGGGATCTCCGATCTCGAACTGGGCGGTCGCTCCGGTGGCAGCCCGCTGATCACCATCGGTCTCAACACCGTTCCCTATCGCGATCCGGCCAACACCTCCGGTCCCGACGGCCTCTGGGTACGTGCCGTGGTTCCAAACAGCGCCGCCGATCAGATCGCCCTTCAACCCGGCGACATCATCGTCTCCATCGACGGGCGTGAAACTGCCTCCGAACGCGGCTTCGACAACTACTGCATCGCCCTCCACGATCACAATGCCATCGAGCCCATCCCCATCGTCGTCTACAGGCCCGGCGACGACCTGTTCTACGAGGGGGTCCTTGGTACCGACGTGGTCCTCGGCTCCAACGGGCAACACTGGAGCAATGCCGGCGCGCCGCAGCCGACGGGTACAACGACGGTGACGAAGCCGCTGCCGCCTCCCACCACCACGACGGTGACGAAGCCGCTGCCGCCTCCCACCACCACGACGTTGCCCACCTTCGGGCCGCCGCCCGGTAACGACAACGGCGGTTTCGACTGGATCAAGAACACCGGTTTCTACCTGCTGCCCGCAGAACCGTACCCGGCTGCCTACGACTCGGTGGACGACGCTCACCATGTCATCCACGCCGTGAAACCCGACGAATGGGGGCTCGAGCTCTCCGTCGATGCCACACCCATCTACGGGTCACCCGACGGGCCGTACGGCACCGGCGTGCAGTTGTACGTGATCGGCTCCGACACCATCGGCGACTACACCACCGACTGGACCACCCCCGGCTACCAGATGGGTATCGCGCACAAGACTCCGTACGACTCATGGACCCCCGAAATGTGGGTCAGATCCCGCGACTGGTCCGACCGGTGCACGGAGGGAGGCATCGGTGTCTACGACGACGGCACCTACAACGGCCTGTACCGATTCTGGCACCACTGCAAAACCGACTATCTCGATGCCGTCAAGCTGGACATTGCGGCATGGAACGCCGACCACAGCGTCATCATCTGGATTTCCGGACTCATGTTCAGCGAACCGGACTACGACGCGTTCTCCAAAGCCCTCGACGAGCACACCTTCGATACGGCTCGGCTTACCTCCGAAGGCTATTGATACCGTCATGATGGTGTATGAGATGGACATGTCCTCGTACTCGAGAGCAGGTTTGCGTCTCGCTACACCGACGCGACCGCCAAAGGATCGACAAGTTCTCCCAGCCGCACGACCGTCCATCGGTGCGACGATCATCGACCGGCAGATTCGTCCGCGGAACGACACAAAGGCGGGTGTCGCGGGTGTCCTCGATACTCCGGCGAGAACCCCGTTGTCTGCCCACACCGCATCCGTCGTGAGCGGCGGTCGCCTGCTGTCGGGGATCGATCACGAAGCCAGGATCCGGCACACCGGCAAAGGTATGGTGCTGCAACCACGGAACAGTATCTGACAAGGAGAGTGATATGCGGATCAGGAAACTACATCTCGCGCTGATGGCCGTGGCGCTTGTCGCCGCCTCCTGTAGCGCCGAATTCAGCATCGGGGACAACCTGGACGACACGTCCGCCGATGGTGGAGGACAGGCAGTCGACAGTCTGGACCGTGTCCAGGACGCGGTCGTACGCATCGTCGCACATGGCAGTTTCGTGGAACCGGGCGAAGGCACCATGTACAACACGGCAGGATCCGGCTCCGGGTTCATCGTTGACGAGTCCGGCATTGCCGTCACCAACAACCACGTGGTCGCCGGTGCAGCCTTCTTGGACGTGTTCGTGAATGGGGAGGTCGAGCCTCGCAACGCCAAGGTCCTCGGTGTATCCGAATGCTCCGACCTGGCCGTCATCGATATCGACGGTGAGGGGTATGCGTATCTCGAGTGGTCCAGCGATCCGATCGTGGCCGGCGAGAAGATCTACGCTGCGGGGTTCCCGCTCGGTTCCGCCGAGTACACACTGCTGGACGGGATCGTCTCCAAGGCGAAAGCGGATGGCGAGTCCGACTGGTCGTCGGTCGATCATGTGATCGAGCATTCCGCGGACACGCTTCCCGGCTCATCGGGCGGTCCAATCGTCACCGAGAACGGCAACATAGTTGCCGTCAACTACGCCGGCGACTCTGCCGGCCAATCGTACGCGATCGGCCGTGACGAGGCGCTCTCCGTTCTCGATCAACTCAAAGCCGGCGAGAATGTCACCTCCCTCGGCATCAACGGGCAGGCGATCAGCCAGGACGGCGTGTCCGGCGTCTTCGTCAACTCGGTCGTCTCCGGCAGCCCCGCAGGAAACGCCGGTGTCAGACCCGGCGATATCGTCACCCTCATCGAAGGGATCGTCCCTGCCACCGACGGCACCATGGCCGACTACTGCGACGTGCTTCGCAGCCGCAACGCCACCGATGCGATCTCCATCGAGGTGTACCGGCCCGACACGGACCTGTTCTACGAAGGTGTCCTCAACTCGGGTGAGAAACTCGCCGCCGAGGATGTTCCCGTAACGAACCCCCCGGCCACGGAGCCCACGGCGGCTGCATCACCGAGTCAGGACGACGTGTACGAGTACCTGCAGCTCTGGCCCGGCACCTGCTTCGACGACGAAGGGATCGACCTCGACGCCGGCTACATCACACCCGTGGACTGTAACCAGGCACACGACAATGAGGTGATCGCCATCATCCAGTTCGATTCTTCCCGCCCGTGGCCTGGCGCCGACACGCTCCAAGAAGAATCGGACACAGAGTGCGCCGGTTCCGTCTTCGAAGACTTCGTTGGCGTTCCCTATGACGACTCGGCACTGTACGTCGAATCGATCCCTGCCCCCCGGGGCGACTGGGACTCAGGCATGGCCTATGCCATCTGCGTCGCCTACGACGTGGACTGGGATCCCATCACCGGCAGTGTCTACCAGTCCGGCTACTAGAACCCCCATCTGCCCTGAGAACACGGGGGGCTCCCTCGGGAGCCCCCCGGTCCGTTCGTGCAGCATCCAACTCACAGGTCACGCTATCTCGGCATCCGGAGAAGCCGGCCCGGATCGGCAGGCCGGTCGCCCACGATCGGCGAGAGTGCCGGGCTCCCGTATCACGGCGCCGCCGAGTTCGTTCCTCACCAAGCCTGCAAACGGTGGTATCAACCCTGTCGGTGATTCGGCGCCGGCGGGGTGTCAGTCGTAGTGGCGTTTTGGTTTGGCGAAGCGGACGGTGAGGTCCCGGCCGTCCAGCATCGAACCGTGCAGCGCTTCGATCGCGGTCCGAGCGGCCGGCTGGGGCATGTCGACGAAGCCGAATCCTTTCGAGCGTCCTGTCCGCCGGTCGGTGATGATGGTGGTTTGGTGGACTTCGCCGTAGCGTGCGAACAGCGTTTGCACGTCGTCGACGGTGGCTTCCCACGGTAGGTTCGCGATGTAGACGCTCGGCCCGCCGTCGCCTGGGTGATGCGGCTTCCTCTGGGGGCGTGCGTCCGGGCGCGTGGTCGGAGCTTGTCGCCTTGGCCCTACCGGCGCAGGCTCGCCGACCCGGTGCCCACCGTGGTTGAGCGCCTCGAGTCGGGGCGCCTCGATGGGTGCATGAAGGTCGAGGTCCCGTTGCATGCGGCGGACGTTCCGCTGCTGGTCGCCGGTCACGAGGCTGACGACCGTTCCGGTGGCACCGGCGCGAGCGGTGCGGCCCGAGCGATGCAGATAGTCCTTGGAGTCGCCAGGCGGATCGAAGTGGATCACCGAGGCGACCGCGTCGATGTGGATTCCTCTCGCCGCGACATCAGTGGCGATCAGCGCCTGGGAGCGACCGGACGAGAACGATTGGAGGGCCCTGGTCCGCTGGTTCTGGGAGCGTCCGCCGTGCATGGCGACTGCATTGATTCCCAGCTTGGAGAGCTGTTTGACGAGTCGGTCGGCACCGTGACGGGTACGGGTGAACACGATGGAGCGGCCTGCCGCCTCGATCAGGTCGGCGGTGTGCTGCACACGGTCGTGGTGTTGCACGAGCCAGAAGTGGTGCCGGACGTCGACCGTTTCGGGCTCCACCGTCCCCGCCTCGTGGCGGACAGGATCCCGCTGGTAATCGCGGCTCAAGACGGCCACGTCCCCATCGAGCGTCGCCGAGAACAACAGTGTTTGCCGTTGCTTCGACGTCTGATCGAGAATACGTCGCACGGCAGGGAAGAACCCCATATCGGCCATTCGGTCTGCCTCGTCGACCACGACGATATCGACCTTGCGCAGGTCCACGGAGCCTTGCTCGATGAGGTCCTCGAGCCTTCCGGGGGTTGCTACCAGAACATCGACGCCGCGCCGCAACGCGCCTTTCTGGGGACCGTATCCCACACCGCCATAGATGGCGAACACACGGCGGCCGACCGCCTGAGCCAGCGGAACGAGTTCGCGTTTGATCTGCTCGGCGAGCTCTCGCGTGGGAGCCAGGATCAGCGCCCGGGGCCGGTACGCGTTCGCCCTGTCCACCTTGGTGAGCAGCGGGAGGCCGAATGCGAGGGTCTTGCCGGATCCGGTCGGTGCCCTGCCGGACACATCTTTGCCGGCGAGAGCATCGGGGATCGTGACTGTTTGGACGGGGAAGGGTTCGACGATGTTGCCCTTGGCGAGTGCGCGCACGAGCGTGTCGGGTAGCCCAAGTTGGGCGAACGTGGTTGTCATGATGACTCCTGGTCCCGAAGGGGAAGATAGGTGAATGTGCCGATCTCTCGCTCGACCGCGCGGCGCCCATCGCCTACGGGATCGAGAGTCGGCCGAAGAGGCAGTCCAACCGTATGAGAAACAAGCCGTGTAACCACCGGGGAAGCGACTATACGCTGGCCTCCACCCGGTGCGGCCTGTGCAACGATAGCAGGGATTCGGGGTTGCACGGCCGGCCGCTCCAGCCGGATGCATTCAACGCGGGCACGTGCCCGCCGACGGTCACGTGGCGAGAACCGGTGCCAGGGTGCTCGTGACGAGATGATCCACGTAGGTGTCGGTGATCTCGTCGTGGTACAGGAGCCGCCGGAGGTAGAGGGGGCCGATCAGACGGTCGGCGAGCAGGTCGATGTCTGCGCCGCGGACGATCGATCCCTCTTCGAGACCGATGTGGAGGAGATCCCTCAGCAACTTCGGTCCGAACGCCGTCATCCGCTCGAGCGCGGCAAACACGTCCTCGTCCCATTCGGCAAGGCTGATCATTGCCGTGACGATCTGTCCGCTGTCACCGTTGAGAGCGGCAGCGAACGTCCGCAGAAGTCCGGTCACCCGATCGGAGATGGGGAGGTTCGCCGGAGGAGGGGCCGGGTGGAGGTCGGCTCCCCGGCGCAGGAGGTCGAGGAGGATATCGGAGCGGTCGGGCCAGTGGCGGTAGACCGTGGCCCTGGCGACACCGGCCGCGTCGGCGACCCGCAGGTGGGTCACCGCTTCGGGGCCGTGTTCCGAAAGCAGCCGACGGGCCGCATCGAGCATGAGGCGGCGAGTGCGTTGAACCTGCGGGTTGGTCCGGCGTTCAGAGCTGGGCATGTGGTACCTCCACATACATGATATGGTCTGTCTCGCTTAAGTCAGTTTGTCTCATTTGGGGAGTTCTTCATGCTCACACGCCTCGGTCGGTTCGCCGCGTCCCATCCGTGGCGATTCATTGCCGCCTGGCTCTTGACGGTAGCCGTGCTCGTCGGCACCGTCCTCGGCGTGGGACAGGCCTTCACTTCCAGCATCACTGCTCCAGCGTCGGAGAGTAGTGAAGGTCTGGGCATCCTCGCGACCGAGTTTCCGCATGCAGGAGGCGATCCGGCGACGATCGTGTTCCGGGCCGAACAGGGTGTCGACAATTCGGATGTGCGAACAGCGATGTCCGAGCTCTTCGAGAGAACGAAGCAGATCGAGGGCGTCGTCAACGTCGTCAGCCCGTACTCACCGATCGGGGACAGCCAGATCTCGACGAGCGGCGAGAGCGCGGGAAAGATCGCTTATGCACAGCTCGTCCTGGATGCGGCCACCACGACTGGCGAAGGTGCCAGGATTGGGGAGGAGATCATATCGATGGCCCCCGAGATCGACGGGTTCGAGTTGGCTCTCGGCGGTGACGTGTTCCGCCATCGCGAACCTCCGAGTTCGGAGACTCTCGGCCTGGCGTTCGCCATGTTCGTATTGATCGCGGCGTTCGGATCCGTGCTCGCAATGGGCCTCCCCGTCGCGACGGCACTCGCCGGGGTGGGAACCGGCGTGCTGATCACGGCGCTGGTGAGCAACATCATCGAGATGCCCGACTTCGCCGCGACGATCGGCATCATGATCGGCCTCGGGGTCGGCATCGACTATGCGTTGTTCATCGTTACTCGGCATCGGGAGTACCTCGGCCGCGGGATCTCCGTTGTCGACTCGGCCGCGGCTTCGCTCAACTCCGCGGGTCGCGCCGTGCTGTTCGCCGGTGTCACCGTCGTCGTCTCGCTTCTCGGTATGTTGCTGATGGGCGTCTCGTTCATCACAGGTCTCGCCGTTGCCGCATCGACGACCGTGCTGGTCACGATGGTCGCGTCGGTCACCCTGCTTCCCGCCCTCATCGGTCTTGGAGGGCATCGCATCGAGGTGACACGCCGCGGTGGCCTGCTCGCCTCCGTGCTCGTGGCGACCGCCCTGATCGGCGTGGCACTCGACATCCCGGCGCTCAGGGCAGCACTCATTCTCGCCATTGCCGCCGTTATCGCAGGGCGCTTCTGGGGACCGCTCAAGAGGCGCGTCGTGATCTCGTCCGGCAAACCCATCGAAGAGACCGCCTTCTACCGGTGGAGTCGCTTCGTCCAGCGCAGAGCAGGAATCATCACCGTGATGGGCATCGTCGTGCTCGCCATCGTTGCCATTCCCGTCCTCTCCGTTCAGCTCGGGTTTGCCGACGCGAGCAACGATCCTGTGGGGACGACGACACGGGAGGCTTCCGATCTGCTCACCGAAGGCTTCGGGCCGGGCGCGAATGGGCCGTTGCTTCTCATCGGCGAGTTGTCGAGGGGGATAGATCTCAAGGCACTCCAAGGTGTGACGAACACGCTCGGGGAAGTGGACGGGGTCGCCCGGGTGTCCCGGCCCATTCTCAACGACCCACGGCAGCCGACCGCCGTCCTTTGGCAGGTGATTCCCGAGACTTCACCGCAGGATGAGGCAACCACCGATCTCGTTCACGATCTCCGCGACGACGTCATCCCGCAGATCGACCGGACGGTGGGGACCGATCTCAGGGTCACCGGGCCGGTCGCCGCGAATCTCGACTTTTCCGAGTACCTGTCTCGGCGGATCTGGTACTTCTACGGGGCCGTCCTGTTCATCTCGTTCCTGTTCCTCATGGGGGTGTTTCGCTCGGTGCTCGTTCCGGCGAGCGCGGTCGTGATGAACCTGCTCGCGATCAGCGCCGCCTACGGCATCGTCGTAGCGGTGTTCCAGTGGGGATGGGGCGGCGGACTCCTGGGCATCGCTCCCGGTCCGATCGAGCCATTCATCCCGATGATGCTGTTCGCTATCGTCTTCGGGCTCTCGATGGACTACGAGGTGTTCCTGCTGACCCGTATTCGTGAGGAGTACGACCGACACGGTGACAACAGCGCGGCCGTGTCCGACGGATTGACCGTCACGGCGCGGGTCATCACGGCGGCGGCACTGATCATGGTCTTCGTTTTCGGCAGCTTCCTGCTCGAGGACACCAGAACGGTCAAGATCCTCGGGCTGGGTCTCGCCGCAGCGGTCGCCATCGACGCGACCCTGGTGCGGATGCTGCTCGTGCCCGCCACGATGGAGCTGTTCGGAAAGAAGAACTGGTGGATTCCCCGCCGGCTCGACCGTATGCTTCCAAACCTGGTCGTCGAGCCCGAACAAGTGGAATCGCAGGCACGCCAGGAGTCTGCCGAGTGACGCCCACACCTGGCACACGGCACTTGGTGTTCCGTGCTGCAACCTCCGACCGAAAGGCGAGGGGTGACCGCCGCTGCTGTTGCCGGGGGCTTCGAATGGTCGCGGGACGCAGTAAACGGTCCCGGATCACCCTGACCCGATCCGGTGAGGGGTGTCGGGTTGCTCTGTGTCGATGGGCGATCGAGGGTCCGCAGGATGTGTGCCAAGCAGTACGGGCCCACTCCCCGGACGAAACGGGCCGAAGTGAGCATTCGAGTCTCGGGTATCGTCCTCGCCACGGACGGCACCCGTGCTGCCGGCCGGTCGTGGCCGCGGACACCCGTGGTCGAAATGCATCCCGCAAACCACGTCCTGAAACGGATGGTCGCCTCCCCAGGGAGGCGACCATCGGCTCTTTGAGCGGTTTAACGTCCTGCTCAGGACCCGATTCTGCAGCCGTCCGAACAGTGGGCTACGCGAGGTACCGTGAAGCGCTTCATGCGGTCTCTCCTTTCTTGGTCATCATCATTCATTATCCCACAGCATAGGCATCATGCAGCACAACAAGACAGGTTTCTGACGTCCTTGTTGAAGGTCTGGGCGGCGAGTTTGAGCGCCTCGGCCATCGTCAGATACGGGTGGAACATTCCGGCGATCTCATCGACCGTTGCGTGGTAGTGCATCGCCACGACCGCCGCCTGAATGACGTCACCGGCTCCCTCCGCCAGCATATGTGCGCCGAGCAACTCTCCGGTCGACTCATCGGCGACGAGCTTGATCACTCCGGCGGTGTCGCGGTTCACCAGCGCCCGGGGCACGGAATCGAGGGGAAGGATCGACGTCACGACCGGGCGTCCGGTCTCCCGCGCCGCCTCTTCCGTGAGGCCGACCGAAGCAATCGGAGGGCTCGTGAATGTGACACGCGGCATCGTGCGGAGGTCGATCGCGCGTCCCGCAGCGCGCAGCGCGTTCTCTGCGGCGATATTGCCGGAGGCGGCGGCGACGTAGACGAACTGCGGGATGGTGGTGACGTCGCCGGCTGCCCACACCGCCGGGTTCGAGGTGGCGAAGCTCGCATCGACGACGATTGAGCCGTGCTTGTCGGTTCCAACATCTGCAAAGTCGAGCCCAAGGTTCGCCGTGTTGGCCCGACGGCCCGTGGCGATCAGAAGCCGGTCGGCTTCCAGACGCGCGCCGGTGCCGCCGGTCTCGATCTCGAGCCATGTCCGGTCTCCGTCTGTGCCGGCGCGCCGTGCCACGGCATTCTCGTAGACCTGTCCGCCATCACTGACGAGGTTCCCGCGCAGCAGGTCGGAGATCTCGGGTTCTTCGAACGGGGCGATCCGGTCCAACGCTTCGACCCAAGTGACCTTCGACCCGAGATGGGCGAAGAGCTGTCCGAGCTCGAGACCGATGGCATTGGCGCCGACGACGATCAGTTCCTCTGGCAGTTCCGTCAGCTCGAGAGCGGTCGTCGACGTCAGATAGTCCGTATCGTCGAGACCCTCGATCGGTGGCACCCACGGGGAGGCTCCTGTCGCGATGAGGTAGCGACCGGCTGTAATCGGTCGTCCATCGACCTCGACGGCATTTGGGCCGGTGAAGCGGGCGGTTCCTCTGATCAGATCGATGTCATAGACGTCGAGAAGATCGACGTACTTCTCCTGCCGGAGGACTCCGACGAGTTCATCCTTGGCTGCGATGAGGACGCCAAGGTCGAGATCACCGGCGAACGTCGCGACTCCGGCGAACGGCGAGTGGCCGGCCTGGTGGTAGAGCTCCGCAGGTCGTAGCAACGCCTTGGACGGCACGCAACCGACGTTCACGCAAGTGCCGCCGATGGTGCCCTTCTCGGCGATGGCGACGGACGCTCCGAGATCCCTCGCCTTGATCGCTGCGGCGAACGCCGCCGAACCCGAGCCGATGATCAGCAGGTCGTAGTCGTCGTCGCCCGAGGCGGTGATGTCCGCCGGCTCGTTGTCGGATGTGGAGACGGAGACGATCTCGTAGGTGGTCCCCTCCAGCGCATCGGTCGCCTTCGTCACGTCGAACGAACCTGTGTCGATTCCGGTTGCGAGCCCACGGCGCCAGTCGACTTCGAGATCCGTCAGGCCTGCCGAGGCAAGCACGCTCCCAACGTGGTGTTCGCAGCTGTCGCAGGTCATCCCCTTGACGCCGAGGGTGATCTTGGTACTCATTGTCTTCTCCGCTCGTGGTCGTAAGACAGAGTACTCAGATATTGTGTTAATGCAATCAGTCCTGGTTCATAGGTTGTTCGGTCATCACGATGCGGCACGACCCGATATCGCCAGTGGTCGTGTCGAGGAATCCTTTGCCGAGATCGAGCAGAGCGACAACTCGCGCGTTCGTAACCCGGTACTCCACGATACGGCCGCGCCGTACGCTTTCGAGGTATCCGCACCACTCGAGGCACGCGAGATGTTGTGAGACGCGTCCCTGGGAGAGGCCGACTTCTTCGACGATCTCCTTTTGGCTTCGAGGGCCTTTCAGGAGAAGCTGAAGAATGCGGATCCGGGTTGCGTCACCGAGCCCTCGGAAGATGCGGGCGATGAGTTCCTCGTCGGGGAGCGGAACCGGGGTTGCTTCGATGATGGCTGGTCGTCCCATGAAGTCTCCGATCGTTGTTGCCGGGGAGATATCGACGATAGCGCATACGTTGTTGGGGCGATGGGCTCACACGACCGTGCTGCCGGTGACGGCGTAGGTGCCCGGTCCGCAACGTGGGCATGCGATCTGTTGGGCGAGGGCCGACTGCAACTGTCGGCGAGCACGGCGAAGCCTGGCTTTTACAGCGTCTTCGGAGATTCCGAGACGTGTCGCGGTTTCGGCGGTCGAGAAGCCCCAGCCGAGGCGAAGAACGACGACGCCGGCCTGTCCCTTGGGTAGTTCATGAATGGCCAAGGCGGTCCGGCATCCCAGTATCGAGATATCGAAGGCATCGGCAGGCCGGCTTGCACCGGGAATGTCTTCGGGGATGGCATCGGACGAACAGGTGGGAGGTTTCCTTCTGCGTCTGACATCGAGGCAGGTATTGCGTGCCACCGCGAAGATCCATGTGCCGATCGTCGAGTCACCTCGGAACCGAGGGATGCCTCTGAGGATGCGCTCGTTGATCTCCTGGATGGCGTCCTCGCTTTCTCCGGGTGACACCATTCGGTGTGCACACCTCCAGAGTCGCTCTTGGTAGCGGCTCAACAGTTCACCGAGCCAGTCGCGGTCGTCATAGAGCGCCGCGGCCGTGAACTGTTCGTCCGTCAGTGTCGTCCAATTCGGCCTGGGAGTCGTGGCCATGGTGATCGTTGGCTCCGGTAGGTTGCTGACGCGTCGATAATATTGTAGTGAGCGAATGTTATATTGCCGGAGCCCGATGAGATACGGAGGTCATGCCCGTGACGAACAGGTCTTCGTCCCGGCCGCGTTCGAGACAGGACGCGGCGGCGAGAGCCGGTGGTGTCGGTGGGGCGATCGCCTTGGCGTTGTGCTGTGGGGGCGCTCTGCTGGCCGCGGCATTGGGGCTCGGAGCGGTCGCTGCGTTTCTCATCGCTCCGTGGTTCATCATTCCTGTGGTCCTCTTGGCCGCAGGGATCGCCTACCGACGTTCGGTGAGACGCAAGCCGACGTGTGAAGTTCGACCGACTGCTCAGGAAAGGAAGCGGCGATGAGTGAAAAGCAGAAGGCCCGGCGGCAACGCCGTCGCGCCGAACGAGCCGCCGGCGGTGGCGGAGCGAGCCGGAGATGGTGGATAGTCGGCGGCATCGGCGTCGTCGTGCTCGTAGCGGTCTCTGTGGCGTTCGCGTTGTCCCGGAGTCCGCAGGCGTCGACAGGGCCGAGTCCGCAGGCGTCGACAGGGCCGAGTGCGGCGGCGTCGACAGGGGCGAGTGCGGCGGCCGACGTGGTGCTGCAGGATTTCGAGGGCAACCCCGTGACCATATCGAGTCTGGAGGGCCGGCCTCTTGTCATCAATTTCTGGGCCTCGTGGTGCCCGGCATGCTTCTCTGAGATGCCGAGTCTCGAGAAGGTCTACCAGGCCCATCGCGATTCGGTCCAGTTCCTCGGCATCAATCTCGGTAATGACATCGAAGCGGCCATGAGCGTCGTCGAGCAGACCGGTGTCACCTATCCACTGGCGAGGGATCCGCAAGGCGAGACGTATGCCGAGTTCGGAGGCTATGGGATGCCGACAACGGTTTTCCTGGATGGGGATGGGCGCGTGATCGAGCTCTACACCGGTGAGCTCACGGTCGATGAGCTCGAAACCCGGATCGTCAAGTACTTCGAGAGCTGATGATCCTCACTGCAGCACTTCTGTTCGCGTTTGTCGCCGGCATGGTCGCCACCGTCAACCCGTGCGGATTCGCGATGCTGCCCGCGTACGTGTCCATGTTCCTCGGTGGCAACGAAGGCGACGAAGCCCCTCCCGGCGTTGTGACGGGACTTCGAGTCGGCTTCTCTGTCACAGTCGGTTTCTTGGTGTTGTTCAGTGCCGTCGGTCTCCTGGTATCGGCGGGTCTCCAATGGATGCTCAGTTTTGTGCCGTGGGTTGCGTTGGTCATCGGCGCATCGCTCCTTGGGATCGGCATCGCGGTGATACGCGGGTATCACCTCACCGCACGAGTCATCGGCATGAAGAAAAGGCAAGGCCGATCGTTTCTGGCCATGGCAGGATTCGGTGTTGCGTTTGGAACGGCGTCGATCTCGTGCACGCTTCCGATCTTCCTTGCAGTCGTCGGCCTTTCGGCAAGAACTCCGAGTCTTGTGTATGGCTGGTCGGTCTTCGTTGCCTACGCCGTGGGTATGGGTGTCGTGCTGGCCGCCATCGCCGTGGCGCTCGCGACATCCCGCCAGGTTCTCGTGACACGTATGCAGAGGATTCTTCCGTACGTTGAACGAATCGGAGGATGGTTACTCGTCGCATCGGGTCTCTTCATCATGTACTACTGGGCGATATCGCTGTTCGTCAAGCCCGGTCAGGACTCGATCCTCTACCGGCCGATCTTCTACGTGGGAGGAGTCTCGGCGTGGTTCACGAACAGCATCGGGAATACGCCGATACGCTGGGCCGGCGGCTTCGTCGCCGTGATCGTCGCGATCGGCGTTGCCGAGGCCATCCGCGTTCGGCGGCGCCGTCGAGCCAAGGAGATCGCATCGTGACCGAATCCACAGACGTCGACACGATCGTCATCGGCGGTGGAATGGCCGGTCTCCCGTTCGCGCTGCGTGCCGCTCGGCGGGGTTCGACGGTGCTCATCGAAGGTGATCTCCTCGGAGGTACCTGTCTGAACCGGGGATGCATCCCGACCAAGACGATGATCCACTCTGCCAAGGTCGCGCATCTGGCGCGGCGCGCCGACGAATTCGGGATCGACGTGGGACCGGTTTCTGTCGACCTGGGCCGGATCGTCGACCGCAAAGATGCGATCGTCGAAGCCGTCAGGAATGGGTCGTATCGGGCGGCGGAGCGAGCGACGAATCTCACGCTTGTCGAGAACTGGGCCCGGTTCGTGGGACCGCACGCCGTCGAGGCCGGAGGGGCCGTGTACCGGGCCGCCCGGATCGTGATCAACACGGGCGCTCGTCCAACCGTGCCCGATCTGCCGGGGATCGGCGAGGTGCCGACTCTCGACTCGACGGCCGCGTTGGATCTTCGTGAGGCGCCGGAGCATCTGATCGTGATGGGCGGCGGCTATGTGGGCTGTGAGTTCGCCCAGATGTACCGCAGATTCGGATCTCGGGTAACGGTGGTCCATCGCCGATCGCGTCTGCTTCCAGCCGAGGATCCCGAGGCCTCCGAAGTCGTCGAGCGTGTGTTCCTGCGTGAGGGCATCGAGTTGTTGCTCGGCGAGGAACCCACCGCGGTACGCGCGGCAAACGGCTGCATCGAGCTGTCCGTCGGTGGACGTGATGTCGGGGCGTCGCATCTCCTCGTGGCGGTCGGGAGAACACCCAACACGTCACGGCTCGGCCTCGAGATACCGGGTGTGGCGGTCGATGATGGGGGATTCATCGTCGCCTCCGAACGGTTCGAAACGTCGGCTGCCGGTGTCTACGCGATCGGCGATGTGATCGGACCACCACTGTTCACGCACTCGGCGAGAGACGACGCAGCGCTTCTCGCGCGACATCTGTTCAACGGAGAGGACATCACGACGTCGACACGACTGGTCCCACATGCCGTGTTCACCGACCCCGAGGTCGCCACATTCGGGATGACGCACGCCGAAGCGGAGACACGGTACGGCGAAGCGGCAGTGGGGGTCGAGAACTTCCGCGGCGTGGCCAGAGCGAAGGCGATCGGTGAGACGGACGGGTTCGTCAAGATCGTCACCAGGCCCGATCGAGTGATCGTCGGAGCCACGATCGTCGGACCCGATGCCGGGAACCTCATCCACGAACTCGTCGTCGCCGCGTACGCGGGGCTCACCGTCGACCAGGTGCGCAACGCGATCCACATCCATCCCACGCTGGCAGAAGCGGTGAACGCCGCCGCCGGAGGGGTCCACCGACCAACAACGGCGTGATGGCCGATCGGCGGACCTGCCGCGACGACACGGGGCGTCGTTGCCGGTGTCGGTCCGAAGGGGTCGCCCTACGGTCGGGGCACACCATGGGTTCGTGCACCTCGAGGATCCTGCCGGGGGTATGCCGTTCGGTGATCGGTGCGATCCGAGTAGTCCGGTGACACGTTTTCTCGGGCCTGGGGACACCGGGCGAGACCAACTCCTCCGCCTCGGTCGACGGAATGTCGGATCGTGAACGGAATTGTGTCGTCCGGAGCGACACGTTTCCGCCCGACCTTCGACTCAATCGTTGGGACCATACACAAAGGAGGTGGCCCCATGAGTTGGTTGAAGAAGAACACCAAGACCGAGCGGAAAGCATCGGCTCCTGCCCCCGCATCCCAGGGTGGACAAGCCGGCATGGACCAGATGGTTCGGATGCTGGCTGCCGCGCCGGAGGATCGGCGGACAATGATGCTCGGAGATCGCCTCGCCGTGTTCGCCGGTCAAGACGAAGCGTCTCGCGAGCGCGCCATGAAGGGGATGCTCGCCGCAGCGTTGCAGCTTCCCGAAGACGGCTACCGGAAGATCGCCGCGTCACGCTTCAAGGCGTTGAACGGGCTCGATGCCGATACCCGGATGACGCTGATGAAGTCGCACGCCGCCGTGGTCAAGTCGTTGCCGGCCGACCAGCAGCAGAGGGAGATGAAAACGATGAAGCAGATCGTCTCCGCCCTGCCGGAAGCCGAACGTGGCCGGATGATGGCCATGATGCAGAACCTCGGGCTGATGGGAGAGGCGGGATGAGCACGCCGGCGAAGTTCATCGCCGCCTATCTCGGAGTCCTCGTCTTGATGCTGACCTGGTGGTCGACGCTCAGGGCGTCGGGGTCGGTCGGGCAGATTTGGCTCGTCGTGGCAGCGTACGGTGCGCTGCTCGCCGTGTGGGGTGTCCTGGTGCGGTGGGGACGATCACAGGAAGAGGGGACGAAGTGACCGTCGACTGGCCGGCGATCGTCGGTGTGAGCCTCATCAGTGCCGTCTTGACACTCATGCTCTT
Source organism: Actinomycetota bacterium (assembly GCA_013152275.1). Lineage (NCBI taxonomy): Bacteria > Bacillati > Actinomycetota > Actinomycetota bacterium. The sequence goes on from JAADGS010000032.1 coordinate 26,237, forward strand.
CCCGTTCGCCGAACGGAAGGACTACCTGAAGAGCCGGCCACCATCGTTCATCGCCGGGGTGCTGTTCATGCCGTTGTTCGTCGCGATTGCCGTCATGCTGCAAACGGGCTGGGCCGATGCCGCCAAGGCAACGGTACTGGTCGTTCTCTTCCTCGGGTTCTGGGCATCGGCCGCGTGGCTGGTGCGCACCCCGATCGAGGGTGCCTATGTTCGTGGCCTCGAGTTCGGGCCGGGTCTGAACTTCCGGCCAGATCTCATCCTGCCCGGCGGAGTGATGTTGGTGAAGGGCATCATCCTCACCGGGGTGGGGACGTTGATCGCCGTTCAGGGCGTCTTCGGGCTGCCGAAATGGAGCTGGTCGGGGTTCATCCTTGCGTTCATCGGCATCATCACGATCATCCCCATCCGGGGAATGGCCAAGATGATCGCTCGAAGAGAGCGGTTCCTCGGCAACGACCCGCGCTGGCAGGTACCGGTGCGCTGGGCGCTGCTGGTCGGTGGCCTTGCGGTCCTGCTCTACGGTTTTCTGAGCGCGTTCATGGGAGGGACGCCCTTCGTCGATCTCCTCCCGAAGGCCGAGCTTTCCTGGCTCTCGGTCATCCTCCTCGTTGCCTCGTCCGCGTCGCTGTGGATCCGGGAAGTACGGAAGGCGAATCTCCTCGAGGGAACCGAGACCATGGCACAGCGGTTCGCATCGAACCTGTGGCTGTACCTGTCCGTCCTCGCCTACATGTATGGATTCATCGTGCTCTTCATGGGCACGTATATGTACCCACACCCGGGAACGAATCCGTGGGGTGTGGTGCTCGGAGCCGGGTTGTTCATTGCGGGGCTGTCGCTGATGATCGGGTTCCGGCCGTTCGCGACCAGGAATGAGCTGAGCGGGACGATCGGCATCATGGTCGGGATGCTCGCGGCCCTCGAGAAGGAGGAGCGATGGAAGATGATGATGAGTCGCATCCGCACCATCGCCGCATATCCGACCATCCAGTGCACCTGGCATGTCGGCACCATGGCCTCGGCTCTCGATGGGTTGTCGACGGTCGATCGGGAGCGTGTCGAGACGACTCGCAACGAGGTGATGATGTCGCTGTCGAGTCAGGAACGGCAGGCGATGATGATCGCCATGGATCGACTTCGGGTCGCCTGAGGCGCGTGTTGCCCGACGTGTGACACGGGCGCTCTTGCACGTGGACGAGTGCGCCACGCCGTACCGATTCATCGTTCCGAGAATGTACTTGACCTTCAAGTTGCTCGAAGGTGTACGGTCGGTGTCGTCGGCGTGCACCGACGGGAGATTCGGCCGGAGAGTCGGGATAGCAGGTGGTGGTGAGATGAGAATCGGCGAGGTTGGGAAGGCGGTGGGGGTGGGTCCGCCGACGATCCGTTATTACGAGTCGGTCGGGGTGCTGCCGGAGCCGGAGCGGACCCCGTCGGGCTATCGCTCGTACTCGGTGGACGATGTGGAGCGACTGCGGTTTGTGACGTTGGCGAGGTCGTTGGGCATCGGGTTGGACGATATCCGCGAGATTCTGGGTCTGCGAGACCGGGGTGAGGCTCCGTGCCGGTATGTCCGTGCCGTGTTGGATCGTCAGGTGGATGCCGTTGCGGAACGAATCGGCCGGCTCGAGACCTTGTCTGAGGAGCTTCGCCGGTTGCAGCGACTGGCTCGCACACTTCCCGATATCGACTCGGATGATCCCTGCGTGTGTCACATCCTCCAGCCTGCCGGGGCACGGCACTGACCGTGCGTGGAACGACGGCAACGACAGTCCCCGACGACTTGGACGTGAGGGGCAGATGGCGGCAGCGGCATCGATGACGTTCACGGTGCAGGGGACTGCACGGGATCCGCAGACAGCCTCGGATCTGCGCCGAGCCATCTGGACGGTGTGATCCGGGCCCGAGCCGGCTACGACGGTGCCGGGTGGAGGTGCGTTTCTACCCGGACCGGGTGTCAAAGGACGTCGTTCGAGGACGGATCCGAGCCTCGGGTTTCGAACCCGATTGAACAAACGAGATGACAGAGATGGCCGACGGATCCACAGACCGAAACACCGACATCGAGGGCGCACAGGCTGTGTTCCGGATGAAGATCGGTGGCATGTCGTGCTCGTTCTGTGCGTCGACGATCAACAAGGCCTACGGGCGGATCGACGGTGTGTATGAGGTGGGCGTGTCGTTGGCCCATGAGGAGGGGCTGGTCAGGTACGACCCTTCCAAGGTGACGCCGGAGAAGTTGCGCCGCACGCTGGAGGAACTGGGCTACACGTATCGGGATCCGGAGAAGGTGCGAAGCTTCGACGAGGACGCCGACGAGCTTCGCCGTGAGCGGGGCCGGTTGATCGCCGCGGGGAGTTTCGCCGTGGCGAGTCTGCTGCTGATGTTGTTCGGCCGGTGGCTCGATCTCGTCGAGATCCCGCTGATGCCCTGGCTGTTGTTGGCGTTGGCGCTGAACACGATGTTCGTCACGGGCTGGTTCATCAAGAAGATGGCATGGGCGTCGCTGCGCCGTGGCATTCTGAACCAGCACGTGCTGTTGGAGTTCGCCGCGTTCGCCGGGATCGCCGGCGGCTTGATGGGTCTGTTCGTGTTGAACGATTTCCCGGTCGGTGACTTCTTCGCCGCCGCCACTCTGGTCACCACCTATCACATTCTGTCGCACTACTCGTCGCTGGTCGTGCGCACGCGCGCATCGCAGGCGGTTCGCCGTCTCATGGCGCTACGTCCCGATACCGCCCGGGTGATCCGTAACGGTGAAGAGAGCGAGACACCGATCGACGGCGTGGTCTCAGGCGACCGTGTCCGCATTCGACCAGGTGAGTCGATCCCGGTCGACGGAATCGTCGTGGACGGGCTCTCGGCGGTGGACGAGGCGCTCGTGACCGGCGAGTCGATTCCTGCAGAGAAGGGTCCCGGCGACGACGTGATCGGCGGATCCATCAACCAGACCGGCACCCTCGTCGTGCAAGTGACTCGGGTCGGCGAGGACGCGTTCCTCTCTCGGGTGGGGCGTTTCATCGACGAGGCCCGAAGCCTCCGCCCCGGCGTGCTGCAGATCGTCGACGTCGTACTCCGTTACTTCGCACCCACCGTGCTCATCCTTGCCGCCGCCGGATTCGCGATCTGGACCGTTGCACCGGCTCTTCTCGGAGACGGACCGAACTGGAATCGTGCATTCCTTGCCGGGCTCGCCACTTTGGTGATGGGGTACCCTTGCGCGTTGGGGATGGCCACACCGTTGGCCACTATTCGCGGCGGTGGCGAAGCAGCCCAGCGGGGGATCCTGATGCGATCGGGTGAAGCATTCCAGGTGATGGGTGACATCGCCGTCATCGTGTTCGACAAGACCGGCACGATCACTCGAAGCGAACCCACCGTGAATACCATCGTGCCGGCCGATGGCGTCAACGAAGAGGACGTGCTGCGGATGGGCGCCTCCATCGAGATGAACAGCGAACACCCTCTCGCCCGCGCCGTCGAAGGCGCCGCCGAGAATCAGGACCTCTCCCTGGTCGAAACCGATGCCTTCGAGTCCCACACCGGATACGGCGTGGAAGCCATCGTCGAAGGCGCACGCGTTCTCGTAGGGAAACCGACCTGGCTCATCACAGAAGGTATCGATCTCACACCGCTCGACACCGACCGGCGGCGCCTCGAAGAAGCAGGCCAGACCGTCATCGCCGTTGCTCGCAGCGGACGGCTTCTCGGACTCGTCGGCATCGCCGACAACAGCAAAGACGACGCCGCCCAAACCATCCAACGAATCAAGGACGCCGGCATCACCCCGGTCATGATCACCGGTGACAACCATCGCACCGCGCGAGCCGTCTCCACCCAGGTCGGAATCGACGAAGTACTTGCCGAGGTCCTCCCCGACGAGAAAGCCGCCGAGATCCGCCGGCTCCAGGACGACGGGACACGAGTGATGATGGTCGGTGACGGCATCAATGACGCTCCCGCCCTCACCCAGGCGGACATCGGCGTCGCCATCGGTGCCGGAACCGACATCGCCATCGAGTCCGCGGACATCGTCATCATGAGTGACCGGCTCGGTTCCGTGATGGACGCCCACGAGATCGGCGTGTCCTCCTACCGCAAGACCAAACAGAACCTGGCGCTCGCGTTCGGCTTCAACGGAATCGGAATCGCCGCTGCGGTCACCGGCCTCGTCAGTCCCGTCTGGGCAATGATCGCCATGATCTCATCGGTCACCGCGGTGCTCGCCAACTCGTTCGGAGGCCGGTTTCTCCGTGGCGAGGCACGCAACAGCCGATACGAATCCTTCAGCCGAGACAGTCACCATCAGAGTCCCGATCGGCACGACGCGACCAAAGGCGGCGCACCTCACATGTTCGACCATGAGGGTCTGCTCGAACTTCGCCTGGACGGGCAAACGGTACGCTTCTGGGCCACGCTCGCCGTAGCGATCACGGCCATCACGCTTCTCGTCGGCGTCTGGTCGACTTGAGACGGGCCTTCCGATCTTCGCGGGAGCCGGCCTGTGCAATGGATGAGACGAGATCGCAGCAGATGTGGGCCGCGACGTGCCGCACGATGACCCCGATCCGTTGCGGCGCTACGCACGAAAGCCCGGTCGGGGTAATCCGCGACGCGATGGGCGCTCCGCAGGCGCCCGTCGCTTCGCTTTCCACCGATCAAGACGACGAATGAGTCCGCCGCATGAGCCTCGCCTCCCGCCCACATCCGGCTTCTGGACGCCGAGCAGACGACCGGGAGCCTGGGGGCGAAGGGGGGCCGGTGACGCTCGAACCAATCTGTCGAAACGGCGACGCGAGGCCGAAACGGCATCTTCCACACGGCACGTCGCAGGACAAGCTCCTACTGTGGCCGTGATCCGAGGACGGGATGAGGTGAGATCGCGATGTGGCTCTACATAGTCTTGGGTGTGTCCATCGGCTTGTGGCTGGCGTTGGGGATATACGTCTTTTCCGAGATCAAGACGACCTACGAGGCGAAGGGCACGTTCTCGAACAGGCTTCTCTACACCTGGTACGGCATGTGGGTGTTTCATCACCTTCCGGTGGTCTTGGCGTCCTGGTTTGCCGTCTGGGCGATACCGGTCGACAAGACGCTCGCTCAGATTGTCGGTCTGGTTCTGTTCGTGATCGGACTCGTACTCTTGCCGATGGGGATGATCGAGTTTCGTTCGCTGCGGAGGTCGACCGGGCAGGATATCTCGAAGCTCGTCACCTCCGGGATCTATCGATGGAGCAGGAATCCGCAGTTCGTCGGCTGGTCGTTGATGCTGTTGGGAGTATCGATCTTCGGGCGTTCGGGATTCGCCCTGGCGCTCACGTTCGTGTTCATGGTCGTTTTGCATCTGTACACCGTGCGGCTGGCGGAGCCGTATCTCGAGAATGTGTACGGAGATGAATACCGTCGGTATCTGTCCAACGCTCCGAGATACATCGGGATACCGAAAGAACCTGGGAGATCACCTGATCGGGCAACCGGGGGCAGATGATCCGCCTGTTCGGAGCACGGCAGGGTGCCGGAACGGGCGCACGTGACGGCGTCCTGCTGCATACTCCGAGCAAGCACGCTGGAGGGGTTCCGAACACGGGGCCGGGACATGGTCTGGGCAATCCCGCAGTCGGTGTCGGCTGTGGCCGTCGTGGGGGGGTGTCTGTCCGGCGCCTTGCCTCGGGATCACTTCGCCGCCCGGTAGGTGCCGAGGATGTGGAGATCGTCGATCGAGTGCGGGGGCGGGTCCAGGATCCGTGCCAGCCCGACCGGTCCCGGCTCGTGCAGCAGATCCACGTAGAAGCGATAGGACCAGGCAGTTCTCCCTGGCCTGGACTCGATGCGGGTCAGGTTGGCACCGCGCAGCCCCAGTTCGGTGAGAGCCAAGGCCAACGCGCCGGGGCTGTGCGCGGTCGAGAATGAGATCGAGCTCTTGTTGTCGTCTGGTCTGGCGCACGGCGCCCCGGGGGCGAGGGCCACGAACCGGGTGGCGTTGTGGTCACGGTCGACGACGTCGGAGAGCAGGACGCTCAGCCCGTAGCGCCGATGCGCGTCGGGAGGGGCCAGGGCAGCCTGTGTAGGGTCACGGTCCTCCGCGACCAGGCGCACGGCGCCGGCCGTATCGGGCACGGCGACCGGCTCCCATCCGCGGACGGTCAGTGTCTCACGGGCCTGAGCCAGCGCCTCGGGATGCGACAGCACGCGACGGATGTCGCAAGGTTGCGCACCAGGAAGACCGATGAGGGCGTGGCGTACCCGTCCGTAGTGTTCGGCCACGATCGACGCATCGGCGGCGTCGAGTCTGTCGAGGACTTCGAGGATGCTTCCCGTCGTCGAGTTCTCGATGGGAACGACCAGCACGTCGACGTCGGCGTCGACGAGGGCGGCGAAGGCCTCGGCGAACCCGTGCAGCCCCACCGCTTCGGCGTCCGGATACAGGTCCGTCACGGCCTGGTGGCTGTAGGAGCGTTCCTCTCCCTGGTATCCGACCTTCATCGTTCGTCACCTCTGATTCGTGCCACGGTCAACGCTTCGGCATGCAACGCCCGGCACAGGGCCGGAATGTCGTCTTTGCGCACGAACACCTGCAGCAGGCCACCGCCGCCATGAGGGGCGTGACGAAGTTGCAGGTCGCGCACGTCTACTCGGCTGTGCTCCAGCGCCCGGCCGACCGCGGCGAGTTCGCCTGGTCGGTCCAGCAGTGAGATCTCGATCGCGGCTACCGCCGGGTGAAGTCTCTCTTGGAGCCGGCCCGACTCGGCCAACGCCGCGGTGACCTCTACGTGCGCCTCGGCCTTGAGGAGATCTGCCCACCGTTGCAGTCTGTGACCGAATCGTTCGATCGTCTCGATGGCAAGCTGTCGGTTCGCAGCAAGCAGATCGGACCACAGGCCGGGATCGGAGGCTGCCACCCGGGTGAGGTCGCGAAAGCTGCCACCGACGAGGGAGAGGTCTCCAAGTTCTGCCGCGGCTTGCGCGATCAGCGTCGAGGCCAGCAACTGTGGCAAGTGGCTGACCACGGCGATCGCCCGATCGTGCTCGTCTGCAGACATCCGCACCGGATTGGCTCCGAGTTGTCTCACGATCTCTTCGACTCGTTCCATGTCGTCGGAATCGGCTCCATCGGTGGTGAGGATCCAGGTTGCTCCATGAAACAACACAGGTGTGGCGGCGGCTGGGCCACTCACTTCTCGTCCCGCCATCGGATGGCCGGGCACGAAATGGCGGAGATGGGCTCCGGCGGCGATCACGGGGGTCTTGACACCGGCGACATCGGTCACCAGCACGTCGGTCGAGAGTTTTCGCAGCGTTCCAGGAACCGCCTGCGGCGGCCCGGCCAGAATGAGCAGGTCCAGATCTTCGGAGACGACGTCGTTCTCGGAGACGGCGATGCTGGCGACCGCACCTCGCTCGTGCGCCGCCTGCAGCGATGCGAGATCCGGGTCCCATCCGATGAGGTCCCATCCTGCTGCGGTCAAGCCGAGTCCGATCGACGAGCCGATCAGGCCGGTGCCGAGAACCCCCGCCGTGGGCCTACGCACCAGTCCGACTCCTGCCTGCCGCTGCCGCGAGCGGTGTGAGCGAGTGACGCTGCGCTCTGCGGGATTGGTGCAGAATCGTTTCGAACAGTGCCCGCACCACCTGAGGGTCGAGTCCGGAGCCTTCCGCCTCCGCAGCCAGGCCTGCGAGGATTTCGGCTTCGCGACCGGGACTGTGCAGGGGCAGGCCGCGAGCCATTTTGGCTTGGCCGATCTCGAGCGAACGAGAGAGTCGCTGAGCGAGAAGGCGGAGGATCTGGCGGTCGATCCGATCGATATCCTCTCGAACCGAGACGATACCGAGTGCCTCCATGAGCTGCTCGAAACCGGCGGCGTCGAGCTGTTGTGGACCGTCGGACAGGGCCCGGTCCGGTTCTGGATGCACTTCGACCATCATGCCGTCGGCTCCGACGGCGCGTCCGGCGAGCGCGAACGGCATGATCAGGTCTCTGCGGCCCGAAGCATGGCTCGGGTCGATGGTCACCGGCAGGTGACTGATGGCCTTTACGACCGGGACCGCTCCGATGTCGAGTGTATTCCGGGTGCTGGTCTCGAACGTTCGGATGCCGCGTTCGCACAGGACGACCTGGGCGTTTCCGCCATCCAGGATGTATTCGGCGGCGAGGAGCCACTCATCGACGGTGGCGGCCAGCCCACGCTTGAGGAGAATCGGCTTGCCCGAACGAGCGACCGCGCGCAACAGAGCGAAGTTCTGCATGTTTCGGGAGCCGACCTGAAGCATGTCGACGTGGCTTGCCACGAGGTCGACGTCGGCCGGTTCCATCACCTCCGAGACCGTCGGCAGGCCCGTCCTCCGCCCGGCCTTCTCGAGGATGCGAAGACCTTCCGGGCCGAGACCCTGGAACGAGTATGGGGAGGTCCTCGGCTTGTAGGCACCGCCGCGCAGCATCGAAGCGCCACCGCGGGCGACGATCCCGGCGGTTCGCATCATTTGCGCCTCGCTTTCGATGGCGCAGGGACCGGCGATCACGGGGTAGGAGCCGTCGCCGAATTGCACGGGGCCGACTCGAACCACGGTCGTGGTCGAGTCTTCATTGCGATGACTCTTCAGTGCTGGCTGGCTGCTCATGGTCTCCGGTCCTCTCTCAGGGGACCACGGCTCCGGGAATCAAGAAACCCGGAGCCGTCGGCTCCGGGTTGAAGGGGTTGTGTCGTGTGCCTACCTAGTGGCGCGTTCCCTTCACCCGGGCCTCGGGCCCGGCGTAAAAGAACGTAAAGACGTAGGTGGCTCTCATCTGACGAGGAGCATAGCCACGTCGCGGCGGAGAGCCAAGGAGTTCTTGTCGCGGCGCTTCCCATCACGGGGGCTCCCGGTCTTTGACCGAGCCGGGGGTAGCCTTGCACAGTGGCTACGTTCATCGCCCTGCTCCGCGGGGTCAACGTCGGCGGGCACAAGAGGGTCCCGATGGTGAGCTTGCGTGAAACCCTTCACAGGGCTGGGTACACGAACGTGGTCACGTACATCCAGTCGGGCAATGTCGTCTTCGATGCAGACGAGAATGGTCCGGACGCTCTGGCCAAGTCGATCGAGGCTGCTCTCACGTCCAAGTTCGGGTTCGACGTTCCGGTGATCGTCCGCACTTGCGACGAACTGGCCGCCGCGGCCAGTGTCAACCCCTATGTCGGTGTCGTCGACGACGCCCAGATCGGTATCGCCTTGCTGAAGCGAGTCCCCACAATCGACGACCCGATCGATCCGGCTGTGCACCGGCCAGACGAGTTCACGCTCGTCGGCCGCGAGGTGCACTTGCACTGCCCCAACGGGTTCGGAAGAACGAAGCTCACGAACGCCTACCTGGAAGATGCGCTGGGAGTCGTCGCCACGACCCGCAACGTGCGAACCGTTCGCAAACTGCTTGGACTGAGCGACCGCCGGAAGTCTGCCGAGTAGTGCCAGTGCGTAGATCGGCGGCTGTGCGCGTCAGTCGCGTGTTTCGGACTTCGTGCTTCGTATCGCGATGAGGTGATCCGTGACTTCCCCGAAGACCCCGTGCCGGATGACGCCCGGGTCCTCACCGCCCGATTCGGCAGCGTCATCTTCATCGACGTGTACGTGGTCAACGGCCGGGACGTCACCGACCCGACGTACCAGGTCAAGCTCGAATGGCTTGCCGCGTTGCGCCGTTGGATGACCGACACCTTTGACCTGAACGACGAGCTCGTCGTCGCCGGAGACTTCAACATCGCCCCGGACGAGCGTGACGTCTGCGACCCGGCCACGTGCGCCGGCCGCATCCACTGCTCCGAAACGGAACGCGCCGAGCTGCGGTGGTTCCTGGACCGGGGGTTCGTCGACCTTCTCCGCCTCCACAGCGAAGGCGCCGGCCGGTACAGCTGGTGGGACTACCGCGGCGGGGGCGTTCCATCGTGGCTGGGGCTCAGGATCGACCTTGTCCTCGGCACCCGACCGATGGCCGACCGCTGCGTCGAGGTGCGGATCGACCGCAACGAACGGCGCCCGACCGCCGGTGAAGGCAAGCCCGGCGATCATGCACCGATCATCGCGAAGTTCCGGCCCCAGGAGCTTGTGGTGGGTGCCCGGTACTCGGACCGAGACCTCCCGATGCTCGCATGCCTCGGCGTCGAGCCGGTGGTGAGCGTCGAGGCTGTGCAGCAGCAGGCCAAGCAGCTCCTGTCACGACGTTCCGATATCGGGACGGACGCCCTGTGACTACGGAAGGCATTCTCGATCGCTGTGGGAAGTGGGCTCGGGCGGCTGCGACAGGGCGAGGGGAGAACCGGCGTCCCGGGTCTGGTTGGCTCCTCGATCAGGTAGTTTTGTACGTGAGAGGCGAATCAGATGTGCGAAGAGTGAATGTGGCGTGTGACCGCAGATTCACCGGCGTTGGGTGAACAGAGGGTTCCACAGGAGCGTATGGCTCGTCAAGGTGTCGCCGAGCGCCCGACCGACTCCGAAGTGCACCAAGAAGAGGAGGCTTTCAGTGGACATCATCAACAGGGACATGTTCGACGCTCTGGTCGAATCGACGGCATCGCCCGCGGTGTCGATCTACATGCCCACGCATCGTTTCGGGCCCGAGATTCAACAAGATCCGATCCGTTTGAAGAACCTGCTCCAAGCGGCCCATCGGAGGCTCGTGAGCGATGGTGTGCGGGCGCCGGAGGCAGAAACACTGCTTCGCCCCGCCGCCGAGCTGAGTGATGATCCCAGCTTCTGGCAGCATCAGGAGGACGGATTGGCCCTGTTCCTCGCGCCGGATCGGTTCGACTCATACCGACTCCCTGTGGCGTTTCGAGAATTGGTGGTGGTAGGCGAGACGTTCCATGTCAAGCCGCTGTTGCGGGTGATGAGTCGGGGTGAGCGCTTCTATGTGCTGGGGCTCAGCCAACAGCGGGTGCGGCTGCTGCGGGCATCGAGATATCGGGTGGGTGAGGTCGACATCAAGGACGAGGTCCCGGAGAGCCTGGCCGAGGCACTCTGGTTCGAGGATCCCGAACGTCAGCTCCAGTTTCACCAGTCGGCACGGCAAGGAGAGGGAAGGCTGACGGCTACGTTCCACGGTCACGGGATGGGGAAAGAGACCTCATACAAGCGACTCGAGCGGTTCTTCCGGGCCGTCGACCAAGGGATCGGCCAGCTCATCGAAACCGATGCTCCCCTCGTGCTGGCCGGTGTCGAGTACCTGCTTCCCATCTATCGCCGTGTGAGCGAGCATCCCACGATCCTCGATGGCGAGATCACCGGGAACCCCGAGGAGCTCACGGCCGAGGAACTCCATCAGCGGGCATGGAGTATCGCCCAACCGTTCTTTCGGAAGGAGCGGGATGCAGCCGCCGAGTCGTTCGCGACAGGCGTGAATCCGACCGAAACCACCATCGAGGCCATTCTGCCCGCCGCATCCCTGGGACGAGTGGCGGCCCTGTTCGTTGCAGAAGACGCCATCGAGTGGGGGGTGGCGGACCTTCCGACATCCGTGGAACGGCACGATGAACGTCAGCCCGGAGACCGCGATCTGCTCGATCTTGCCGTCGCAGAGACCTGGCGGCACCGAGGATCGGTCTACCTGGAGCCCACTTCGGAGGTCCCGGGCGGTGGGGCGGTTGCCGCCGTGCTCAGATACTGAGACCGGCCTCGCGCGCCGACCCGCTTCCCGCCTCGCCCGTCAGGACTCGCAGGGCGCGCCGGCCTTGTCGAGTGCCCGGCGCCCTCCGGCTTCCGCAAACGTGAAGCTGCGCCAGTCACCGGGCGCCTCCACCATCCCGCAGAGGGTCCACGGGTCGATATGGCCGATGAGTGATGGCACCGCGTCCGCGCTCAGTGAGGAGAGGTAGCCGACATCCACCGGATCCTTCGTCAGGTTGGTGCGGGCGATGACCCCATCGGGATTCACGGCGGCGGTCCCGATGAGCAGCACGATCCCCGTCGCGAACGCAGTCAGCGCGAACGCCGACCGGCGTCCGCGCAGCAGCATCACCACAACGAGCACGAGCACCAACCCGGCCCACAGCAGGAACACTGCTGCGTAGAAGCGGGCGTCGGTCAGGCCGTACGCGTCCACATACAACCGGAGGCGGACAACTGCGCCGGCGAGCACGAGGAGCGTCTCGGCGACGAGCACGGTGAGAAGGCCATCCACGATTCGAGAGCGTTCGACGCCCTGGACGAGGCGGTCGACGGCGAGCGCGAGAAGCACGACGAGCGCACCGACGGTCACGAGCTGGAAGAACCCCCGCCGGGCATACTCCGCGTAGGTCAAGCCGGTGTTCGTATCGAGCCCGCCGAACAGGTAGGCGAATTGGATCACAACGAATACGGCGAACAACGCTGCGATGGCGACGAGGCCGGCGGTCGCTTCGACCACCAGGCGCGGCCGAGGGTTCGTCCGGGGAGCCGGTGTCTCCACGCGCAGTGCGTGCCGGAGCATGCCGAGTCCTGCCCAGGTGAGGGCTGCAACCGTCAGTACGTGGGTCACGAAGCGTCCCAGATCGATGTTGACGACGTCGTCGAGCAGGCGGGAGAAGACGGCATCCGCGCCGGCGAAGAGAGCGGTGAACACGATGAGCACCGGCAGCACGACGAGCAGTCCGATCAGGATTCGTCCGACCCGGTTGCCGGTGTGGCCGAAGGTGACGTCCTCGGTCACGAAGTCGAAGGTCTCGACGACCGCAGCGAGTGTCGCCCTGCCGAGCGCTCCCGCGTACCGTCCGACGGTCCAGGCACGAAGGTCGTCACGCGCCAGCACACGGATGGACACCATCCCGAGGCCGACGATGGCGATGACGGCAAGAGCTGTAAGCGTCGGTGCAGCTCTGAACGTCGGGATCCAGGCGACGACCGCAAGAACGAGAGCGAGGAGCCGTGCCGACGACGTGGGCCGAATGGACAGGGTGCGTTCTCCAAACCACACGACCGCTGCGAACAGCGAACCGGCAACCCCCAGCCCGATGCCCAACGGGTGCTGGAACACCAGCACGTCGAATGCGACAGCCATCAACACGACGACGGCGGTTGTGCGGGCCGGTCTGGCGACGACTCTCGTGTCCATGCACAGTCAACGATAGATGCCCGGTTGTCGTCGCGGAGTCGGGAGTCGGCGATGTATCCCGACGTCTAAGATTCACCGGCGGGTGACGGCGACCGAAGGACACGGGATGGAACGGGGCATGCTCGGCATCGACGACCTTCGAGCCAGAGTGGAGACCGACGAGATCGACACCGTCGTTGTCGCGTTCACCGACCACTATGGAAGGGTGCACGGCAAGCGTGTCGACGGCCGGTTCTTCGTCGACGAGGTGTACGAGCACGGCACACACGCCTGCGACTACCTGCTGACCGTCGATATGGAGATGGAACCGGTCCCCGGATATCGATACGCGAGCTGGGAGTTCGGGTACGGCGACTTTCACATGGTGCCGGATCTGTCGACCCTTCGCGTGGCGGACTGGCTTTCCACCAGCGCGATCGTGCTGTGCGATCTCGAGGACACCACGACCGGCGAGTTGGTTCCCGTCGCACCCCGTTCGATGCTGCGACGCCAGATCGATCATGCCGCCGAAATGGGATACACGGCCAAGGCGGCTTCGGAACTCGAGTACTTCCTGTACGAGACGAGCTACCGCGAAGGCGCCGAGTGTCGCTACCAGAATCTCACCCCTGCCGGCTGGTACATCGAGGACTATCACCTGTTCCAGGGCGCCCGCGAAGAGCACTACAACGCAGCGGTGCGTCGTCACCTGAGCCGGTCCGGAATCCCTGTCGAGAACTCCAAGGGCGAATGGGGACGAGGGCAGCACGAGATGAACATCCGCTACGCGGGCATTCTCGAGATGGCGGATCGGCACACGATCATGAAACTGGCGATGAAGGACATCGCCGAGCAGAAGGGTGTCAGCGTCACCTTCATGGCCAAGCCCGATGCCGCCGAAGCAGGATCGAGCTGCCATGTGCACGCGAGTTTGTGGCGGGACGGCGCCAATGTCTTCCCCGGCGACAAGAAGATGGGTCCGATCTCGGGCTCCGACGACTTCCGCTGGTTCCTCGGAGGGTGGATGGCCCACGCTTCCGAGGCGATGGTCGCCTATGCACCGACGGTCAACTCCTACAAGCGCTATCAGGACAAGTCCTGGGCGCCGACCCGTATCGCCTGGAGCTACGACAACCGCACTGCAGGGTTCCGGGTCGTGGGGCGCGGTGAGAGTCTGCGCATCGAATGTCGGATTCCCGGGGCCGATGCAAATCCGTATCTCGTGTATGCGACCGTCCTCGCCTCGGGGCTCGACGGCATCGCCAACCGGATCGAGCCGCCGGAGATCTTCGAAGGCAACGTGTACGCAGCACGAGACCTTCCTCGTGTCGCGCGCACCCTGCGCGATGCGACCGACGGTTTCGAAGGCAGCGCCTTCCTGCGGGAAGCGTTTGGCGCCGACGTACACGAGCACTACCTGCACTTCTTCCGGACCGAACAGGCCGCCTACGACAACGCCGTGACCGACTGGGAGAAGTGGCGCTACTTCGAACGTATCTGAGGAGAACCATGAACAGACTCGATGGGAAGACCGCGTTGATCACCGGAGCGGGGAGCGGCATCGGTCGTGAGACCGCCCTGCTGTTCTCCGCAGAAGGCGCGGCGGTCGCGGCGGTCGACATCGATTTCGATGCGGTGACGGCCACGGTCGCCGAGATCGAGGAAACAGGCGGCAGGGCGGTGGCGATTCGCGCCGACGTCTCGAGATCGGCCGACAACGAGGCGATGGTAACTGTCGCCGACGAGGCGTTCGGGCGACTCGATGTGCTCTTTCTCAACGCCGGCATCATGCATTCGGCCGACGGCGATGCAGTCGGCACCGACGAGGCCGTGTGGGATCTGACGATGGACATCAACGCCAAGGGTGTCTTCCTCGGCTGCAAGTACGGGATCCCCGCGTTGCGCCGTGCCGGCGGTGGATCCGTCATCAACACCGCCTCATTCGTGGCCGTCATGGGTGCCGCCACTCCGCAGATCGCCTACACGGCGTCGAAAGGGGCGGTCCTTGCGATGACCCGCGAGCTGGCGATCGTGCATGCGAAGGAGAACATCAGGGTCAATGCACTCTGCCCGGGGCCGCTGCACACCGAACTGCTGATGAAGTTCCTCGATACGCCCGAGAAGAAACGGCGGCGTCTCGTGCATCTGCCGATGGGACGGTTCGGAGAAGCCGAAGAGATGGCGAAGGCGGCTCTGTTCCTCGCCTCCGACGACTCGTCGTATGTGACAGGAACCGATTTCATGGTCGACGGGGGACTCTCCGCCGCCTACGTGACCGCGGAGTAAGGGATGAAAGGCATGTTCATCGACGGGACCGCCATCAAAAGCGCAGACGGAACCGCCGTCACCATCATCGATCCTGCGAACGGTCGGGCCCTCGCAGATGTCGCCCGTGCGACTCCGGACGACGTGGATCGGGCGGTTCGGATCGCTCATGGGCGGTTCGGAGTGTGGCGCAAGACATCTCCAGGCGAACGGCGGGACGTCCTTCGGCGGCTCGCGGGACTGATCCGCCGGGACCATGAGCGGTTGGCGAGGATCGAGTCCTCCAACGTCGGCAAGCCGATCTCGGCTGCTCGCGGTGAGATCGAGGCGGCCGCCGCCACCTTCGACTACTACGCAGGAGCCGTCGACAAGATCCACGGGCAGACGATCCCGACCGGTGCGCCGGGAACGCTGCTCACGTTCCGCGAGCCGCTTGGCGTGTGCGGCCTGATCGTGCCGTGGAACTTCCCGATGCTGATCCTGTCGTGGAAGACGGCGCCGGCTCTCGCCATGGGGAACACCATCGTCGCGAAGCCCGCCGAGGTGACGCCGCTGTCGGCGCTGGCGCTTGCCGAACTCGCCCTCGAGGCAGGAGTGCCGCCAGGCGTGTTCAACGTCGTTCCGGGCAAGGGATCGATCGCAGGTGAAGCACTCGTGCGCCATCCGCTGGTCCGCAAGCTGTCGTTCACCGGCTCGACCGAGGTCGGTACCAGGGTGATGCAAGGTGCAGCCGAAGGCATCAAGCGGGTGTCGCTCGAGCTTGGCGGCAAGTCCGCGAACGTGGTGTTCGCCGACGCGAACATGGAGCCATGTGTCGAATCGTCGATCTGGGCCGTGTACGACAACGCCGGACAGGACTGCTGCTCCCGCAGCCGGATCCTCGTGGAGCGGCCGATCTTCGAAGAGTTCGTGCAACGGTTCTCCGCCAGGGCTTCGACGATCAAACTCGGAGATCCCGCAGACGAAGCCACGGAGATGGGGCCGCTGATCACCCCTGCCCATCGTGAACTCGTCGAGAGATACCTCGAGATCGGTGATGCCGCCGGAGCAACCCGGATGTGCGGCGGCGAGCGCCCGGGCGGGGCCCTTGGCGAAGGCAACTACCTCACCCCGGCCGTGTACATCGATGTCAAGCCGGAGATGGCCATCATGCAAGAGGAGATCTTCGGTCCGGTCGTCGCCATCATCGCCTTCGAAGGTGAGGAGGAGGCGGTCCACCTCGCCAACGACAGCGACTACGGGCTCTCGGGCTCGGTATGGACCCGTGACATCGGGCGCGCCCTGCGATTCGTGCGCGAGTTCGAAACTGGGATGATCTCGGTGAACTCGAGTTCCAGCGTCCACATCGAGGCACCGTTCGGCGGGATGAAGAAGAGCGGCATCGGTCGTGAGCAAGGCATGGTCGCGCTCGATCATTACAGCGACTACAAATCCGTGTTCATCGCGGACAGCCGATGAACGTCGGGATTCTCATCTGCGACCACGTGTCGGACCGGTTCCGGTCGATCTCGGGCGACTTCCCGGATATGTTCCGGAGCCTCTTCGCCCGGGCGGCATCCGATGTGCGGCTCAGGTTCTATGACCTGGCCGGGGGCGAGGAGCCCGACTCGCTCAACGAATGCGACGTCTGGTTGGCCACCGGAGCAAGAGCTTCCGTCTACGATCCACTACCGATAGCGACAAGGCTCGAGCGTCTCGTCGTCGGCATCTACGAAGGCGGCCACCGATACTTCGGGATCTGTTTCGGCCACCAGATGATCGCGCAGGCGCTCGGCGGGCGGGTCGAGAGGTCGACCCGCGGCTGGGGAGTCGGGGTCCATGTCGCCAAAGTCGTCGACGAGGCGGCGTGGATGCGGCCACCGGCCCGCCGGCTGCGCCTTCTGATGACCCACCAGGATCAGATCGAGAAGCTCCCACCAGGCGGTCGGACGCTCGCATCGAGCGAGCACTGTCCCATCTGGATGCTCTCCGTCGATGACCACATGGTCGGGGTGCAGGGGCATCCGGAGTTCACACCCGCCTTCGCAGGAGCCTTGCTGACGGAACGCAGAGATGACATCGGCACTGCCGTCGCCGATGTCGCACAGGCGACGTTGCACGATGCGACCGACGAGGCGCTGCTGGCCGATTGGATCATCGAGTTCGCCCGCGCCGAGTAGTCGAAGCCTCATCCACGGTCGCAGTTCGCTTTGATCGCCCTGTCCGGTATCCGGTGCTTCGTATCGTGGCCTCAGGTCGACTCAAGACCGCTGGGTGATGCGTCTATTGGTCCCCCCAAGGGAGCGAAGCGACCGCAGGGGGGAAAGTACCGCAGCGGCTTTGCGCTGGGGTAGGGGGGTCTTTGTCGGGGAGCGGAGCGACCGTAGGGGGGAAGGTGCCGTAGCGGCTTTG
>JAADGS010000033.1 GCA_013152275.1 Actinomycetota bacterium
GAAGACGAGCACTCGGCCGGGTCGGGTCAGTCGTCCAATGCGTCGAGGAGATCACGCATCGTCTGTCGGTATGTGGTGAGCGCGGCCCTTCTGTCAAGTCTCGGTACCCGTGCGACCCGCTGGCTTCGGTTCGTCCACGACACTGGGCGGTGGGTTTAGGACGCGGCGTTGATCGGGTCGGGTTTGCCTCTGGGGTTGGCGAACGCTCCGTGAGCCTTGATGGGATCGTGTTTTGCCGCGTGGACTCGGAGCAGCTTGGCGTTCTGTGAGATTTCGACGGTGTCCCCGACCACCCGTACTTCGACCTGCTGGCGGCGGTAGGCGTTGCCGACCCGGTAGGAGACGGCGGCGAAGCTGATGTTCCCCGACGAGTCCACCTTGCGGATTACGGGATGCCCGACCGTGGGAGGCCTGACCGGCCGGGCGCGTGGCCGACGACGCCACACTTGAGGTTCCGCCTCGGGAGGATGACGTCTGGCGTGGGTGGCCACCAGAACACTCCGATGCGATATCTCGATGAGACCGTCCGGGGTGATGACCACGTCGACGGTTTCCCCGGCCAGGCAACGTCCCACGTGATACCTGTATGTGGCCAGACTGATCCGACCATCCCGCCCCACCTTTCTGGTGACCCTACGAGGCTCCTCGACCACCACCTCCGCCGGAACAGGGTCTGGTGGCTGGTCGTCTCCGGTAACCACTTCGAAGGGTTCAGCGACGGCTAGTTCGAACCGGCGGACGGGTGGGACCATCCCGATCCCCTGATGCGGCCGCTCCGTGTTGTATTCGACCACCCACGCGTCGATCGCCGTCTGAGCCTCCTCGAGACTCTCAAACGTCTTGCCGGCCGGAAAGTCCTTCTTCATGGTCTTGTGGAACCGTTCCACCTTCCCCGTGGTGGTCGGCGACCGAGGAGCCGTCAGAAGGTGCCTGATTCCGTTCTCCCGGCAGATCAGGTCAAAGAGCACCTCACCCTTGCCGGGTCCAAACCTGCCGGTGAACACCTTCCCGTTATCAGTCAGAATCTGATCCGGGACCCCATGACGTGCCATCGCCTCGGCGAGAGCGTCACACACCGGCCTCGCCGTAGCTCTCCTCACCACCTTGGCTGATACACAGAACCTCGAATGGTCATCGATACCGGTCACCACCTTCAACTCCGACCCGTCGACCAATCGAACACCGCCGGTGACGTCCATCTGCCACAACTCCATCGACCGGGCCCGCTCCCACCGCTTGTAATCAGACCGCCGCCTCCGACGTTTCTGCGGATCCACCAGCCCATGACGGATCAAAGCCCGATAGATCGACGATCGAGAAGGAACCGGAACCACACCCTCCCGCTCCAAGTGATAGCCGATCGTCCGAGGACCCCAACCCGGATGAGCCCTCCGCATCTCCACGATCCGAGCCTCCACCTCCACCGGCGTCTGATGCGGACACGAATCCGGCTTCGACGAACGATCCACCAACCCCGCCAACCCCTCAGACGCATACCGGCGCAGCCACCCATGCACCGTCTGACGAGCCACCCCACACCGGCGAGCCACATCCGTCACCGTCGCTCCCCCAAAAACCTCCAACACCGCCCGATACCGCTGCTCCACAACACCCAACTCCACCAACAAGACGACCTCCCCGCATCAAACGAGAAGCATGGAACCAGAAAGTGTCACCCACGTACCGGAGCCACCGTCGCCCAGGAACCGAAGCCGCATCCACAAAGTGGAACCCACCAACCGGAGCCACAATGTCCATCATGAACCGAACCCACACAGTCTGGAAGGCGGCTCTCGCGCGTCCTGGGCGCGTCCGGGACTCCGTCGTCGAACTCCCCAGGAAGAACAGAAACCCCCGCCGAGCAGGGGTTTCCTTGGGTGGAGGTGAGGGGATTCGAACCCCTGGCCTCTTCCGTGCGAGGGAAGCGCTCTGCCGGGCTGAGCTACACCCCCAAAGGGCGAACGGCATTGTAGTCACCGCTTCACCCGGCGGATCAGAGCCGATCCAAGAGGTCCCTTCGTAGCCGTTCCTGCACGATCGTGGTCGTCAGGTCCGAGCGGCTGCGTTCGACCAGCGCCCGTGCCACATCGGCCGTACGGCGGAGCCCGCGAGTCATCCCGTCTGGATAGTCGAGGCCCGCGAGAAGATCGACGACGGCATCCATCGCACCGAGGGTCTCCTCCGCTTGCTCGAGTTTACCGGCCCGGAGGAGATCGAGCAGCCGTCTCCGCAGCTCACCGACCGCCTCGCCGAGGCCGTGCAGGTACGACCCGACCCACACACCCAACTCGTCAGGTGTCGGCAGCGGCAGCTCGAGACCCAAGGCGTGCGTCAAGCGCGCCTCGGCATACTCCTTCGCGGCGTCGGCAACGAAACCGGTGAACAACACATCCGGATGATCCTCGAGCAGTCCCATGGCCTCGCTCAGCAGAGCGCCTGCCTGATCCATCAATTCCTCACAGCGTTCCAGTTCCCCACGGTGAAATGAACGGATGGCGTTCGCCGAACTGCGAATCAACTGGCGGGACAGGGTGAGGCCTTTCTCACGCGCAGCGAACTTGGCATCGAACTCGGCACGGGCAATGGCTTCGACAGGATCGAGGCTTGGCTTCATCTGCTCAGCCGTGCGCCAGTACCTGCAGCTGCGACTCGGCCTCATCGGTCTCCGAGTCTCTGATATCGACCACGAATGAGGCTTCGCGCCGTTGACGAATCTGCACCAACATCGCCACGTACCAGGCGATGACACCGTCCATCGCGATGTGGGCGATGAGCATGGCTGTGGACCCGCGCCAGATCGCAACCGCGAGTGTCGTGAGTGCGATCGCACTGAGGATGATGAGGGCACGGCGTCTCCGAACGAGCACTCGGCGTCTCGTGAGCATCGGTTCGATCGTCGTCCCACTTCCGACCGCAGTGAGACGCGCGGACAGTCGCGTGAACTCTTGTGCCGATTCGGCAGGTCGCTCCCTCCGAGAGGTGAAGACCGAAGGCAACAGGAAGGCTGCCCACACCCCTGCCAGCACGAAAATGACAATTACTGCCGTTGCTTCCACGTATCCGCCCGTCGCTACACCCTGAGCCTAGGTCACCGGGCCCACCTCCGACAAGTTATCAACAGGAGAGTACGGCATGCCCGGGTCCACGGAGGGTGGTGAACTCAGTGTCCGGCAGGTTCGTCGTGCAGCAGTGCAATCGCATGACCGAGCGCGGGAGCGACCACATCGAGGGATTCCCTTACCGCTCCGACGGATCCCGGCAGGTTGATGATGAGGGTCGATCCGGCGATTCCGGCGACACCTCTGGACAGCATCCCATGAGGATTGCTACCGAACGTCGCCGCACGAATGGCCTCGGCGATCCCCGGCGCGAAGCGATCCACAACGCTGCGTGTCGCCTCCGGTGTCAGATCTCTCGCCGAGAACCCGGTGCCACCTGTGGTGACAATGAGGTCGAACCCTTCCTCAACGGCCCCCTCGAGAGCACCCCGCACGGAGGAGACGCCATCGGGAACCACCCGCAGCTCGGTCGAGAAGCCGAGCGTCCCGAGACGCTCTACGGCCGCCGGACCGGAACGATCCTCGGCCTCGCCACGGCTAACTCGATCGCTCACGGTGAGAACGAGACCCTTCACCGTCGCCACTCTCCGGAGCGGCCTCCCGATTTGGACAGCAGCCGGACTCCTGTGATCTCAACACCCCGCTCGACACCTTTGACCATGTCGTAGAGCGCGAGCGCCGCGACGGCCACTGCCGTCATCGCCTCCATCTCCACACCGGTCCGATCGCGAGTCTGCACCCTGGCCTCGACACGTGCGCCCTCGTCGTATTCGGATACCTCGACGGAGACCGACGTGAGCGACAACGGATGACACAGCGGGATGAGATCGGCGGTGCGTTTGGCAGCCATGATGCCGGCCAGACGTGCGGTCGCCAGCGCGTCACCTTTCGGCAGTTCCCCTCCGAAGAGCTTCCCCCTCGTTTCGGATGTCATGTGCACGACCGCCTCGGCCATGGCCACGCGGTCGGTGACCTGCTTGTCACCCACGTCGACCATGTGGACGTGTCCCTGCTCATCGAGGTGTGTGAACTCTTCACTCATCGAGGGCCTCCATGGTACGGGTCTCCGGCCACCTGAACATCTCGAGTGTCACCACATCGCCGGCTTCCAGATCGGCGACGCCGACGGGAACCAGGGCGAACGCGTCGGCATGCGCCATCGCCGACAGGATGTTTGACGACTGCCCACCGGCGAGCTCGGCGAACAACGCATCACCTTCGATTCTCGTCCGCACCCGCAGGAAGACGTCTTTGGTCGGATTCGTCGACACGGCCTGGGCAATCCGTCCGAGCACCTGCGGCCGAAAGAGATCCGTGGCCCCCATCATGTGAAGCAGGGCAGGCCGGACGAACTGCTCGAACGACACCATGGCCGACACGGGATTACCGGGCAGACCGAACAGGGGCGTCCCTTCGATCCGCCCAAAGGCAAACGGCTTGCCCGGCTGCTGCGCGACTTTCCAAAACGCAACGGTTCCGAGGTCGGCAAGAACAGCCTTGACCATGTCGTACTCCCCCATCGACACTCCGCCGGACGTGATGACGGCGTCCGCCGTCCCTGCCGCTTCATCCAGGGTCGCCCGCAACGCCGTCTCGTCATCACCGACGATCCCGAAGTCGACCGTGTCGACCGCCAGGTCTGCCAAGAGAGCGATCAGCATCGTCCGGTTCGCATCCCGAATCTTGCCGGGCGTCGGCACCGGAGCTTCCGGTGGCAGCAGTTCGTCTCCCGTCGACAGGACCGCAACGACCGGACGTCTCCTCACGAACGGCTCGATGATGCCGAGCGACGCGAGGACACCGAGGTGCGCCGGGCTCAACCGCTCTCCCGCCTCGAACACGCGCGCTCCCGCCTGCATGTCACCGCCCGCACGCCGAACGTTGGATCCGCGCGCACGGAACGCCAGAACCTTGACCGACCGGTCTCCGGATTCGGTTACCTCGATCTCCACGACGGTATCGGCGCCCGCCGGCATCGGAGCACCGGTCATGATCTTGACGGCGGTACCCGGTCCGACCTTCTCGGCGGGCACGCTGCCCGCAGGTACATCCTCGATCACGTCCAGCACCACAGGGAGCCTCTCCAGGTCTGCCGCTCGGACCGCGTATCCATCCATGGCCGAGTTCGAAAACGGGGGAACGTCGTGTGGCGCCTCGACCGGCTCGGCGAGAACGAGACCCCGCGCCTCCATCAGTGGAACCCGCACCGGATCGAGACGGCCGACCACCGCCAGAACTTCGCGCTGGGCTTCGCGGCGTAGTTTCACACCAGCCCTTTCAGGAATTCCCTGTAGCGCTCCCCGAGTTCTGCGTGGGCCAGGCCGAGAACCGTCGAAGCTTCCAGCAGCCCGGCCGGGTTTCCCACATCCAGCAGGTCGTCCGGCGAGACGAACCCCTCGCAGCGACCTCGCCGACCGAGCGCATCGATTGCATCGGTGAGCTGAATCTCACCTCCGAACCCCGGAGCGAGACCGTCGAGCACCTCGAAAACCTCCGGAGTGAAGATGTAGCGACCGATCAGTCCGAGACGCGACGGAGCTCGTTCGATGCCCGGCTTCTCGATGGCACCACGCACCTCGACGACTGTCTCCGATCGCCATGCGCCCGGAACGATCACCCCGTAGCGGGTGAGGAAGTCGTCGGTAAGGTCCCGCAGGGAGACCATCGATGTTCCGTCGAACTGCGCGGCCATCCGATCGAGGACATCCACGCGAGGAATGTTGTCGGCGAGCAGGCAGAAGAAGGTCCGGCCGGCCACCGCTTCTCGAGCGGTCAAGACCGCGTGACCCAGACCGAGTGGGACCGGTTGGGTCACGGGTGTGATCTTCATGTGCTCCAGCCCCGGGAGCGGTCCCCCGTCGAAGAAATGGTCGTGGACGAGTGCGCCCACTCCCGGATCGACGATGATGACCGCCTCGGTGGCACCCGCCCTGGCAGCCTCCTCGACACCGTACTGCACGGCAGGGCGGTCGACGATCGGAACCAGCGCCTTCGGAACGACCCGCGTCGCGGGACGCAGACGGGTTCCCCTTCCCGCGGCCGGGATGACTGCAACCTCGATCGTCACTCCTCCACCACCTTGCGCTCGACCCCTCTCAACAACCGTGTCATGTTCCCCCGGTGACGGTACAGGACCAGCGCGACGGCTGCACCCACCCAGACGAGTGCCCACCCTCGACCACCCGTGAGCCATGCGCCCGGAACCGCGGCGAGGGTGACGACGATCGAGCCGATCGCGGCGATGCGCGTGGTGACGATGAGAGCGATGAACACGACGAGGAGGACCGCCGTGGCCACGGGGTACAGAGCGAACATCACTCCCGAGAGCGTCGCTGCCCCTTTGCCTCCACGGAAGTGATGGAACAGCGGATAGCAGTGCCCGATAACTGCGGTCAACCCCGCTGCCGCACCGAGTGCAGGACCGCCGAGGGCTGCTCCCGCCAGGGCGGCGATCAGCCCTTTCAGCAGATCGAGGGCGAGCACGGTCACGCCGGCCTTCTTGCCGATCGACCGGAAGACGTTGGACGCTCCGGGGTTGCCACTTCCTTTCGAGTAGATATCCAATCCCCTCGCGCGTGCGATGAGGACGGCGAAATCAACGCTTCCCAGCAGATACGAGCCGAGCACCACGGCGATCGAACCCAACGTCATGGGTCTCGAGTGTACCGGCGAAAGACGCCGGTCCCGATCGCGCGGATCTGCCGATCCGACCACCAGGACGATGAGTGAAGATCCCGCTCTTCGGACCACGAGTCGGGTCACCGACCGCAAGCGCCCACCGTCTTGATATCATTCAGCCCCAATCCATCACGGTCTCGAGTTCTCATGCCCACCTATGAATATGTCTGTAAGCGATGCGGAAAACGGTTCGACGTTTTCCAGTCCTTCTCGGAGAAGTCCCTCCAAACACACGACGAGTGCGGTGGCCAACTCCAAAAGGTCTTCCACACTGCCGGCATCATCTTCAAAGGATCCGGCTTCTACGCAACCGATTCGCAGACGGCCAAGAGATCGCAGACGGCCAAGGGTCCCGAGACGGCCAAGGGTCCCGAGACGGCCAAGAGTTCCGGGGCGGCCAAGAGTTCCGGGGCGGCCAAGAGTTCCCAGACAACCAAGAAGGGTGAAGAATGATCGGAGTATTCGGTGGCACGGGGTTCTACGAGTTCCTCGATGACGCCCGCAGCGTTCGCGTCGACACTCCCTACGGAGATCCGTCGGCACCGTACATGGTCGGCACGATCGAAGGCGCCGACGTGGCCTTCCTGCCCCGGCACGGCGAACACCACGAGTTCCCGCCACACAAGGTCAACTACCGAGCCAACGTGTGGGGTATGAAGCATCTCGGTGTCGACCGCATCATCGCCCCATGTGCCGCCGGGAGCCTGGTGACCGAGTACGCGCCGGGACACATCGTCATCGCCGACCAGCTCATCGATCGAACATGGGGCCGCGCGTCGACCTACTTCGACGGTCCGGAGACGGGACACATCTCGCTTGCCGATCCCTACTGCTCGGAGCTGCGCCCACTGGCGCTCGAAGCCGCGAGGACCGCGGGAGCGACCGTCCACGACGGCGGAACGACCGTCATCATTCAGGGCCCGCGCTTCTCGACGAGGGCAGAGAGCAGATGGTTTGCCTCCAACGGCTGGCATCTCGTGAACATGACCCAGTTCCCCGAGGCGTCCCTCGCCAGAGAGCTGGAGCTGTGCTTCGTCAACCTGGCTGTCGTCACCGACTACGACGTCGGCGTCGAAGGGGAGATCCCTGCGGTCACACACGCGGAGGTGATGCGCCTGTTCGATGAGACCCTGGGCACCCTCAAGGAGACGGTACGGGTATTGATTCCGATCGCCGACGCGGCGCCCCGAGCATGCTCATGTCCCACCGCGTTGTCCGGCGCCACGGGCTAGGAGTCTGTCGAAGCCGGTAGGGGCCACGTGCTTCGTACTTCGTGTCGCGACTTCGTATCGATACGAGACCGCGGTGCCGGCGTGACGGCCGGGCGCGACGAAAGACGCTCGTGCACCGCGTGAGGACCGCGAATACGGCGAACGAAACGGAATCGCCGCCGTGGTAGGGGGATACACGTCCCGTATCTCCCCGAGGGCAACCCCCTTCCCGACTCGACACGTTCGCGGTACGTTCACAGGGTGTACTGGTTCACGCGCCCGCCCTATCTCCGTTGGGCCGGCGCGGCACTGATCCTCATCGTTGCCGCCTGGATCGATCTGCGACCGGCGGACACGATCGCCTATCCGTTCGCGGCAGCGGACATCGCACCCGGAGCGAGCATCGATGCCGAGCACATCGAGTGGCGCCAGGCGCCGAAGGGTCTGCTCCCTTCCAACCTCGAGATCGGTGGGACGGCCCGGCATGCGATTGCAGCGGGGGAACCCATCCTCCCCTCCCAGATGTCCGATGTGCGCCCTGAGATCCCCGACGGATGGTGGGCACTCTCGACGAAGTTGCCCGAGAGCGTCGTTGCCGGTCAGTCACTGAGGATCGTCATCACCGGATTCGGTGTTGGGCCCCAAGCAGTCCCCGGAATCGTCATCGAGCCACCTCCACCGGCAGATCCGCTCGGCTACAAGGACCCCGTCGGTCTCGTCGCCGTCCCCGGTGACTTCGCCACCGCGGTCGCCGCGTCGGCGGCGGAGGGAAACCTGAGTGTCCTCATCGGACCCGACATCAGTCCGTAGCAGAAGCAGGGTCTACGGAGGCCCCCGTCGATCCTCTCGCTTCGACGACACGTGAGGATTCCTCATGAACTGTCGAGCCATTCCAGGCAACGAGCACGCGGACAACCGGAGGAGCCATGCTCGTCGAGCGCCGAGATACGGGCGGATGTCCAGTCCGGCTATGCTCCAGCGCCGTGCTCCAGGCAATCCTCTGGGGGCTCATCCAGGGCCTAACCGAATTCCTTCCTGTTTCCTCGAGCGGCCACCTCGTGCTGGTGCCGGCGATCCTCGGCGTGGACCCGCCCGACCTGGCGACGACCGCGGTGCTCCACCTCGGAACCTTGATCGCCGTGCTCGCCTACTACCGTCGAGACATTGCCACACTTCTGCGGTTCGACGACAAGGCCCGCCACCTCTGGTGGCTACTGATCATCGGGACACTGCCGGCCCTGATCGGTCTCGCCCTCAAGGACCAGATCGACGCCATCCAGCAGTCCTACACGCTCGTGGCGATCGCCCTGCTGATCAGCGGAGTGGTGCTCCTCGCATCACAGTTCATCCACAAACGAACCCGAACCGTTGAGGACGAGACCACCGCTGGAGCGCTGGTCATCGGGATCGCCCAGGCGCTGGCCATGGTGCCAGGCATCACCCGCTCCGGGATGACGATCACTGCCGGACTCGCACGGGGACTCGACGCGGAGCAAGCTGCCCGCTACTCGTTTCTTCTCGCCATTCCTGCAATCGCCGGAGGCGGCCTCCTCGAGGCGATCGAACTGTCGAGCACCGGCAGCTTCACGACGTCGGTGTGGGTCGCCATGGCGGTCGCTGCCGTGTCGGGCTACCTGGCAATCGCCTTCCTCATCCGCGTCCTCGTCAAGCGAGGCCTCGTGCCCTTCGCCATCTACTGCCTCGTGGCAGGAGCGGTGGCGCTCATCGTGCTGTAGAACTCCGTTCTCGTGACGGTTGGGCGGGATTATTCCCGTGAAGCGTCACCAGAACGGGTTCTTAGAAGCCGACGACGCACCAGGTGGGTTCATGCCAACCAAACATGAGATCCGCCCGCTGCAAGGCATCCTTGTCACCTTCGACCAGGCCGGCCGCAGCGAGTGTGACGAAGTCGTGATCGCCGAGGTACCGCATACCGAGTTGCGTCACGCCCATGCGCAGGTCGGGCTCCTCATCGGTCCTGCGGCAGGATGACCCATCGGGGCCTCCTTCGATTCGATAGGCGCCGGCAACGTCGTCGGGACCGGTGATCTCGATGGTGACCGCTCCCTCGACGGGATAGCGACGTGCCTCGAGCGCGGCCGGAACGTCGAGGATCCGGACCCAGATCCCTTCGGTGACCTTGAACGACAGCCTCCTGGGATCGGTCAGGAAGTAGGCGAGCGGGTCCCGCAATGGGCGCATGCGGGCTTTGATGGTCTTGATCAGGTCGATCCCGAACAGGAACCGCCATATGGCGAGGGTCGCGCCGTCGGTCACACCGATCACCTCATTCGCGAGGAGCGTGTTCTGCGGGTGGCCTTCTTTCCACTCCTCCTTGATGCGGTAGCGCGCGTAGCCGAGTCCGATACCGTCCTCTTCGTAAAGTGCGAAGCGGTTCGCCGTTGCTCCTGCGCGCCACGCCTCCAGGTCCGACAGGTCGACCTCCCACTTGAGCGGCGAGCGCCGGATCATGCCCGGATAGCGGTCCACGACCTGGTCGAGGACGCCAGGGAGACGCTCGAGCGCCTCGCCCTTCTGGATCAGACGCACCCCGCCCGGCGATGGTTCGGCGACGGCGAACGTGGCGTGGGCACGATCAATCTCTCTGGCGGCGTGGCGATTCGCCATTCCAAACCCGTAGCGGCCATAGATGGAACTCTCCGACGCCCACAAGACGGAGAGCGACTCCTCGTGCTCCCGGCTGTCGTCGAGCAGCCTGCCCATCATCTGGGTGAGTACTCCTCGGCGGCGATGCGAAGGGAGCACACCGATGGCGGTCACCCCGCCGGCCCTTGCCGACCCGCCGGGAACCGTCATCTCGAACGTGATGTTGCCTCCGGTTCCGACGATTGCACCGTTGTCGAACGCCGCGATCGTCCGATCGAATTCGGTTGCCTTCCGTTCGACCTCGACTTCCTCCGGCTTCGGATCCCAGGCGAACACGTGCCCCAGAACCCCGAGAAACCCGTCGAAGTCGTCCGATGTGATTGGGCGGTACTCCATTGGTGGAACGCTAGCCGAGCCAACCCTTGCGACCGCTCGAATTACCGAGCATACGGCGGCTGGTTCCAGGAAGAGAACAACACGGTTTCCCGCATCGCCGACGGCGCGGCCATCCACACAGCATGGGGAGTTGACAGCCGACTGCGAACAGCCGGGGCCCTGTCCCCTGTCGGCGAGGTCTCGACAACGATGACCGCGGTACGAAGTACACGGTCGGGCAGTCTTCGGCCGCCTCTACTTGATCACGAGCTCCGGATGCGTACGCACCCGCGGCCTGGTCTTCTCCAGGGTGTCCGTGAACTCGTCGAAGGCGACATCCGCGTCGCTTCCCGGAGCGGCCACGGCCACCGGAATGCCTTCATCGGCACCCGCGCGCATGGCCGGAACCAGCGGGATCCGACCCATCAGCGGAACCCCCAACTCACGTGCGAGTTGCTCACCACCGCCACTGCCGAAGAGCGGATAACGTGTGCCGTCGTCTCCGGTGAACCACGCCATGTTCTCCACGACGCCGATCACAGTCTGGTTGACCTTTTCGGCCATCAGGGCCGCCTTCTTCGCGACCCGTTGCGCCGTCGCCTGTGGTGTCGTCACCACGAGCACCTCGGCCCGTGGAAGGAACTGCGACAGTGAGATCGCCACATCGCCGGTACCCGGAGGAGTATCGATGAGCAGGTAGTCCGGCTCGTCCCAGAAGACATCGGTGAGAAACTGCTCGAGTGCCTTGTGCAACAGTGGGCCACGCCAGATGACGGCCTGATCGGGCTGGACGAAGTAGTCCATCGACATGACACGAACTCCATAGGCTTGCGGTGCGATGAGCGAACCGCCGACGACCGCCGGAGGGGTGAGCACGCCAAGCATCCTCGGGATCGAGAACCCATACACGTCTGCGTCGATCACACCTACGCTGTGGCCCCGAGCGGCCAGAGCAACCGCGAGGTTCACCGTCACCGACGACTTGCCGACACCGCCTTTGCCACTGGTGATCGTGATGACCCTCGTGCGAGATCCGGGACCGCCCGCAGCTTTCTTCTCGGGACGGAGCCGCGCCATGAGCGCATCGGCCTCCTCATCGGAGAGAACGGACTGTTGGACCATCACATCATCGATCCCGGCGACCGACCGGCCGGCCTCCTCGACGGCGGCCGTGAGACGGTCACCGTAGGGATAGTCGGGATCGGCGACGGAGATGGCGGCGACAGCGCGGCCGTTGTCGACGGTGACAGCCCTCACCGCATCCAGTTCTTCGAGTGTCCTCCCGAGCTGGGGATCGACGACCTGCCCGATCGCCGCGCGTACCGCATCGTTCATTGCAAGTCCTATCTGCGCAGTGTTTAGAAACGACTCAAAACTATAGTGACATTGTGGATATCCGAGACTTGGAGCAGACGCTCAACCAACTCACGGCGACGCTGGGCGATCCCACCCGACGATCCATCTACCTGCGGGTCCGATCTTCACCGGAGCCGCTCACCGCGACGCTCGTCGCGAACGAATTCTGTATCCACCCCAACGTGGCTCGCCACCATCTCGATCGGCTCACGGAAGAGGGTTATCTGGAGGTCACGAGACGCCGCACCACAGGTAAGACGGGACCCGGGGCCGGGAGACCGGCGAAGTGTTACGCACCCACCGGTAAAGAGATCGATCTGCAGTTCCCGACCCGCCGCCACGACCTTCTGATCGACCTCCTCGTGCGCATCGTCCTCCACCTCGCCCCTGAGGACGGACTTCGGGTCGCCCTCGAAATCGGCCGTGACTTCGGTCGTGAGCTCGCCTCGGGCATTGCCACCACAGGCGACAACGACTTGACCGCGTCACTCGAGACCGTTGCGGCGTTGATGCAGAGAGAGGGCTTCGAGGTCATCGCCGACTCTGCAGGAGAGAAACTGCTGACCGAGCACTGCCCGTTCAGCGCGAGCAAGTTCGAACATCCCGAAGTACTGTGCTCGCTCGATCGGGGCATCATGACGGGGATCTTCGAGATCGTCGACCCGCAGAGAGCAGCAGCGCTCGAAGTCAACCTGGAGATGGACCACGCCTGCATAACCACCGTCTGACCACTCGGCGTGGCCTGACCGGGCTCATGACCGAGATCGGCCCGGGCAGGCGCCACGGTGGGGGTCGGTACACTTACGTCATTCTCCCTGTGAGGTGACGCATGACCCACTCAGCCTGCCATACGATGACCACGCCGCTCGGCAAGCGAACCGTCTACCGCCTCGATGCGATCGACGCCGATCTCGAAAGGCTCCCCTACTCGATCAAGGTGCTCCTCGAGGCGACACTCCGCAATGTCGACGGTCACGTCGTGACCGAAGCGGATGTCCGCACACTCGCCGCCTACGACCATGCCGATCTTGGCCAGACCGAAGTGCCCTTCATGCCGGGAAGAGTGGTTCTTCAGGACTTCACCGGTGTTCCCGCCGTGGTCGACCTTGCCGCCATGCGCAGCGCAATCGTACGTATGACCGGGGACGAACGATCCGCCGAGAAGGTCAACCCCCTCGTTCCATGTGATCTCGTCATCGACCACTCCGTACAGGTCGACGCATTCAACTCCGGCATGGCGCTGCGCATCAACGCAGCGAAGGAGTTCGAACGGAACAAGGAACGATACGAGTTCCTCAAGTGGGGCAAGTCCGCGTTTTCCAACTTTCGCGTCGTCCCCCCGGAAACCGGGATCGTCCACCAGGTAAACCTCGAATACCTTGCCAAGGTCGTGTGGGACGACGGCACATGCCTGTATCCGGACAGCCTCATCGGCACCGACTCGCACACGACGATGATCAACGGCCTCGGCGTCCTCGGATGGGGCGTCGGCGGCATCGAGGCCGAAGCGGTGATGCTCGGACAACCCATCTACATGCTCATCCCGGAAGTCGTTGGATTCCGCCTCACCGGCAAGCTCACCGAAGGCGCCACCGCGACCGATCTGGTGCTGAAAGTGACGCAGATGCTCAGAAGCCACGGGGTGGTCGGCAAGTTCGTCGAGTTCTACGGACCGGGCCTCGACGACCTACCGCTCGCGAACCGGGCAACCCTGGCGAACATGGCCCCCGAGTACGGCGCCACGATGGGATTCTTCCCCGTCGACGAGCAGACGCTCAGGTACCTTCGACTGACCGGCCGTGACGAGCGACTCGTCGAAACGGTCGAGATGTATTGCAGACAGCAAGGTCTCTGGCGCGACAACGCCGGCACCCCGGACTACGTCTCCCATCTGGAATTCGATATGGGAACGGTCGTACCCGCACTGGCAGGGCCGAAGCGGCCCCAGGACCGCATAGAACTGACAGAGATGAAGAGCCGGTGGCACAAGGATCTAGCCACGACCTTCGGACGCGACGAGGACACGGTCGTCGAGACCGACACCAAGATCAGGTTGGAGGACGACACGTTCGGCCTGGCCGACGGTGACGTGGTCATCGCGGCGATCACCTCCTGCACCAATACGTCCAATCCGAGCGTGATGGTCGGTGCGGGCCTCGTCGCTCGTAAGGCGCGTCGGCGCGGTCTCACCCGCAAGCCGTGGGTCAAGACCTCCCTTGCACCCGGATCAAAGGTGGTCACCGACTACCTGACAGAGTCCGGGCTCCTCGACGACCTCGAATCGTGTGGCTTCTACATCGTCGGGTACGGCTGTACGACATGCATCGGCAACTCCGGGCCGCTGCCGGAGCCGATCCACGACGCCATCCAGGGGTTCGACCTCGTGGCCACATCGGTGCTGTCGGGGAACCGAAACTTCGAGGGCAGGATCTCGCCGGACGTCAAGGCGAACTACCTTGCATCGCCGCCGCTGGTCGTCGCATACGCTCTGGCGGGCACCGTCGACATCGACCTGACCTCCGATCCGATCGGGACCGATGGGGATGGCAACGACGTGTACCTCCGTGATATCTGGCCGACCCAGTCCGAGATCGACGAGATCGTTACCGAACACGTCCGGCGCGACGAGTTCGAGAAAGAGTATGCCAACGTGTTCGAAGGGCCCACCGCGTGGCGAGCGATCAAGACGAGCGGTGGGGCCCTGTACGAATGGAATGAGGACAGCACCTATATCCAGGAGCCGCCGTTCTTCGTCGGGCTCTCGGCCGAGCCGCCGGCGATCCACCCGATTCGTGGGGCTCGTGTCCTCGCGAAACTGGGCGAGTCGATCACGACCGATCACATCAGCCCCGCGGGAGCAATCAGTCCCGACTCTCCGGCAGGCAAGTACCTGCTCGAGCACGGCGTGGAACCGGCGATGTTCAACAGCTTCGGTTCACGCCGCGGCAACGACCGCGTGATGACCCGTGGCACGTTCGGCAACATCCGCGTGCGTAACCAGCTCGCCCCCGGAACCGAAGGTGGATTCACGACCGACCTCCTCGACGGTCGGGTCAAGACGATCTACGAGGCGAGTCTCCACTACAAGGAGGCGGGTATCCCGTTGGTCATCCTGGCCGGCAAGGACTACGGCATGGGCAGCTCTCGGGACTGGGCGGCCAAAGGTACGTTCCTCCTCGGCGTCCGTGCAGTGCTCGCCGAGAGCTACGAGCGGATCCACCGTTCGAACCTGGTCGGCATGGGCGTGCTGCCACTCGAGTTTCCTGCGGGTGAGAACGCCGACACCCTGGGGCTCGACGGCACCGAGACGTTCGACATCGAGATCGACGACACGCTCGAGCCGCGCCGGCAGGTTCAGGTCACCGCCACCAAGACAGACGGCACTGCCAGGACGTTCGCCGCCATGGCACGAATCGATACACCAGTCGAGGTCGACTACTACCGCAACGGCGGCATCCTTCACACGGTGTTGCGAAGGCTGGCGTCGGAGTAGCCCTCCCGTCCTCCATCCTGTTCTCGTGACGGTTCACGGGAATAATCCTGTCGAGCCGTCACGAGAACGGGATCTGAGCGCCGCCAACACCGTTTGGGACACGAGAACAGGTTCGGTGTGCACCTGATCCGTCGTGAACCGAAGGACCTTCCATCCCAGCAGCTCGAGCTCGTTCTGGCGTCGTGCGTCGGAGGCGCGCTGGGAACGGGTGGCATGGAATCGATGCCCGTCGATTTCGACGGCGACACGTGCGTCGGGCCACGCGGCGTCGACGCGGGCCACGAATCGATCTCCCGCTCTAATCTCGTGTTGCGCCTGCGGTGGGAGCACGGCGAGTGGCTCGACGAGACGAAGGAATTCGCGCTCGTAGGTGCTCTCCGCCACCGGACCGCTCACACGTTCCGTGAGAATGTTCGCCAGCACGCCGACACCGCTCCGGCCTCTCCCCCTGCGAACCGAAAGCCGCCGATCGATAGCAGACAGCGTCGTCAGCTTGTCCCTCAACGCCGCCTCGAGCGCGTGCTCCACCTGCCTCCAGTGCACGACTGCACCCAGGTCCATCAAAGTCCTCTCCACCGTTGTGACCGGAAGTCCATCCATCTCGGCAATATCGCTGCCGTCGAACTTCGCCGAAGTGTGCACGACAACATCCGATGTCCTGAGACGCCTGGGTCGGGGTGTGAGAATCTCAACGGGATCTCCGTATCGCCGAATCCCCCAGAGCTGGGCCGCAGCCCTGTGTGACACGGCGGATCCGTCTCCTCCTTCGAGAACGGCAGTCCAGAGGCGGAGAAGCCAGCTCGTCGGCGATCCGGCGACGCGATACACGCCGTCTCCAACCGAAAGCCAACGACCCACAGCGACGCGATGGGCGATCTCATTCGTGGAACATCCCAGCTTCATGGCCTGGGCGCGGCTCACGACCCCTTGCTGTGCCGAGGCGAGTTCACCGAAGGCTCGTTCGTCCATGGCGCCATCCTGCGCCATTTGACGGATCGAGTGAAGCCCCTTCCGTTCTCGTGACGCTTCATAGGAATAAACCAGGCCAAACGTCACGAGAACGGGAGGAACAGGTAGTTGTTCTCGCCCGGTGTCACTTCGCCAACCGGAGACAGCTCCCCGTCGGCGAACGCGTGCATCCGGTACCCGTGCCGGGCAAGGAACTCCACCACCTCCACGGGATGCCTGCCATATCTGGCGAGGTGGCGCTCTTCGATCTCGATCAAGATCGTTGGACGCCAGCGCTCGATGGACGTGCGGGCCCCTTCGAGAAGGGCGAGTTCCGCTCCTTCGATATCGGCTTTGATGAAATCGATCCGGTGAAGCGCCTTGTCGACCACGAAGCGATCGATGGTCGTCATCGGAATCGTCAGGGAGTGCAGGTCCGTGAACCCGTCCGGAACCTCTTCTGCGTCCTTGCCGTAGGCCGAGGCGAGGAACGCCCGTGTAGTGAACGGTACACCGTGCCAGGAGGGAATCAGGATCTCCATGGACCCTTCCTCATCGGCGAGGCCGACACGATGGACACTGACGGTGTGCATCCCCAGGAGCCGCCTCGCGCGCTCTATCGCGCGATGGGATCGCGACCTCGGCTCGAACGCATGGACCTGCCCGCTCGGCCCAGCCCTGCGGGCAAGCAGGTACATATACGTTCCCCCTGCCGCGCCAACGTCGAAGCAGACGTCACCCGGTGCCACGACCGTCTCCAGCACCAGCATCTCTTTCTCGAGATACGGGATCTGTTCCAGCAAAGCTTCGAAGGCTCGCTGCGCCCACCTCGATCTCAGCGGCCGCACGGCAACCGTTTCCCGGACACCCGTCGCACGACCGTACTCCTCTCTTCTCCGAATACTTGTGAACGGACCATGCCCTCCAGGCTACCGAGCCGAGTCCGACCGCTCGGAGGACGGCACCGATTCGCCGCACATCTGGACTCTGCGCCGTGCAGCAGAAGCTACCCTGTGACGTTCATGAAGCGCTACAGGATGTTGATTGTGGCGACGGCGATCGCTCTGGCACTGGCCGGCTGCTTGTCGGTCGGCGCAAAGAAGCAGACCGTCGGCTCCTCGAATCCCGATGCGCGAGTGGCAGCCGATTTCAAGGTAGACCTCATCGACGGCGGCTCATTCACCTTGTCGGCCGCCCTCGCAGACCGTCCTGTGGTCATCAACTTCTGGGCATCGTGGTGTCCGCCATGTCGCCAGGAAATGCCCGATCTGGAACAGGTCTCCCGCGACATTCCCGGAGTGAGGTTCATCGGCATAGCAATCGACGATACAGAGACCAACGCCGTGAAGTACGTCCGCCAGGTCGGCGTGACGTATCCCATTGCCGTTGACAAGAACTACGCGATCTCCGACGCCTACGGCATCAACGTTCTCCCGCAGACCTGGCTCGTCACCCAGAACGGCACGATCGTTCGTACGATCCAAGGTGGTGTCACCAGAGCGTCCCTCACCGGCTACATCGAGCAGTACCTCGGCGTCAGTGCGGAAGGCTGACGACCCCCATCGTTCCTCCACTGTCGAGAAAGCTTCCTCCCCATTCGAACAGAATCCCCAGCAGTACCAGCGTGATGAGCACCCCGACCACGATCAGCAGTATCCGCAGCACAGGCGGCCCCGGCAAGACATCGTAGAGGCGCCCCATCAGGAGACACCCGCGGTGCCGAGATCCTTCGAGGCTTCGGCATACGGCAGATTCGGACCTTCGATGAGCTCGGCCTGGACGATCAGGCGTTCCTTTGCAGAGTACCTCGGGGTGCAGGTCGTCAAGGTCAGCCATGCGCCTCGCTTGGGATCGGTGACCCAGACGTCGGTCGGCTTGACGATGAGAATCTCTCGCACCTCGTACACATGTCGACCGAGTGTGGTCTCAACGATGATCTCGTCACCAATCGACACCTCGTCGAGGTTGAAGAATGGCGCGCCATAGGTCGTGCGATGTCCGCTGATCACCGCGTTGCCGGGTTGCCCCGGGAGTGGAGTCCACGGCATGTGACCAGGTCCTTTCTTGAGGGTGGCCCGATCCACCCCTTCGAAGATCACCTTGTCGAGATCGATCACCGGAATCTCGATTCTGCCGAACGCAGCGCCTTCTTCAGGCGTCGGTTCCACGTAGCGAACGACCGAGACCGGCTTCGGCTGCGCCGCCGGAGTCGATGCAGGGTTCTGCGGCAGTGTCGGGTCGTCTTCGACCGGTTGCTGCGGTAGAAGCGGAATCGTCTCGACGACCTCCCCTTGAGCGGCGGCCTGAAAGCGTTCCGCGAGTTCGGTCTCTGCCGCCTGCTGGGAACGTGCCGTCCAAACGTTCGTCACGACGAGTTGGTAGGCGAGGAAGGCAAGCAGCAGCCCGCCGAGCGACATCATCGCCCAACCCACCACTCTCAGTGTTCTACGAACCTTCATCAGTGGCTACAGCGTATCAAAGGACGTCGAGTACCGGAGGAACTATCTCGCCGGTCACGCATACCGGCAAGCGGGCGTGTCCTGGTACGGTTCGCAGTGATGTTGTGGCTTGCGCTCGTCCTGTTCATCGCGATGACCGTCGCGCTGCTTCGCGGAGGTCGCCTGATCAACCTTGCAGACATCCGTCTGCGCTTCTGGTGGCTCCTCCTGCTCGGCTTCGGCATCCAGGCGGCAACCGCGTTCCTCCGCCCGGAAGAAGCATGGGCCCGGCCGACTGCCACCACGATGATTCTGATCTCGTACCTCCCACTGCTGATCCTGGTGCTGATCAACCGCCAGCGAGAAGGAATGTGGCTCGCCGGCCTCGGCATCCTGATGAACTTCTCGGTGATCGCGCTCAACGGAGGGATGCCTGTCCTCGAAGGTGCCGCGGCGGTCGCTGGCGGAGGCGGAACGGCGGCTCTGGTCCTGGATTTCAAGCACGTTGTTCTCGACGCTTCGACACGACTCCCCTTCCTGGCCGACGTGATGCCGGTACGGCTGTTCGGCACCGGCCAGGTGATCTCACTCGGCGATGTTCTCCTCGCCGTCGGATTGGGCAGATTCCTCGAAGACGAACTCCGCAAACCCATCCGTTGGTTCAAGAGGGGCATTCCCAGCGAAGGCGGATCGGCCTCACGCCGCTGATCGCTCCCCCCGGCCGACGACTGCTACCGGAGCGACGGATCAGACAGTTCCGCGCCGTTCGAGTACTCGTCGCACCGTATTGACCACATCCGGGTCGTAGTCATAGGCGGCCCCTCGATGCAGCACTTCGAGACCTTCGAGCGGTGAGAATCCCAACTCCATCGTGGCATGGTCATACGCACTCGCCGCCTTGATGATCTTCGAGGCGATGGGAAGACTTGGGTCCCGCTGCTCTCCGGGACGTCGATACGGCTCGTGCTGGCGAGCGACGAGACCGGCGACTTTTGCAAGATACGGAGACTCGGCAACGATCTCCGCTCCCCAGCGGGCGATATCCTCGTCGGTGAACCCACGCCGCAGGATGCTCGGCTCGTTCAGCGTGATCCGCCCGATGTCATGCATGAGTGCCGCGTACCGTACGTCGATCACCTCGGCCGGAGTCAGCCCGAGGTCCTGGGCCGTCTCGACCGCGAGAGCGCTGGTGCGGTCCGAGTGGCCGTCGAGCGCAAGTCCCGCCACCTCGGGAATCCGCGAGAGCGCGCGGATCGTCTGGCCGTATGTCGTCCGGGCCTCGAGATATCGGAAGAAGGCCACGTGGGCGAACGCATACGGCAGTGCCGCGATGAGCACGGCCCAGATCTGCATCTGCTCCCACGAGAAGCCGAACAGCGCCCCCGTGGCCATCATGCTCATCACCACCATCCAGTCACCCAGCCCGAGCAGCCACAGGTACCGTCTGCTCAGACCGCGCTCTGCGGTGGTCATGAACGCCCAGAGACCCGCCTCGACGACAAACCAGACGGCTCCCGCGGCAGCAAACCCCACGAGGCGATTCCACGGGTCCTTGGCCCACAGGATGCCGACGTCGGGAACCAGTACCGCAACCACGAGGGAGTACACCAGCGCATACACGCCGAGACCGACTCCGAGCCGCAGCATGTCTGCGGTCACATGTTCGAGTCCGTCGCCGCGCACGAGTCGGGCCACCGCCATCAGGAGGATGCCGACCGCGTAGACGAATCCGACGGACGCGAGGTCGGGCTGCGCCTGACCGGGCTCATGCAAGAGGATCGGTACCGCCGCCGCGACGATGACCGCCAGAGAGAGCCGGTTGCCGCTCGCTGCGGGAACCCGCACGAGGCCTGCCACGGCCAGAAGGACCGCTCCCACGGCCAGCACCAGCGGACTGGAGCGCGCATGGGGAAACAGCAGAATTCCGACGGCCACGACGCCGATTGCCCCGGCCAGTGGGAGCAGCGGCGTGCGGATCCTCAGCTTCGCCTCACCCATGGGTCTCGACCCTCCCTTCGGCAAGACGGCGCGCTTCGACCGGATCGTGCAGGAACGGCGATCCGTACCGCCGGTTGGTCCCCTCCATGGCCGCGATGAAACTCTCCACGACTTCCGGATTGAACTGCTTGCCGGCGTTTCGCCGCAGCTCGGAGAACGCATAACTCTGGCTGAGGGCCATTCGATACGAGCGCGTGCTCGTCATCGCATCGAACGCATCCGCCACGGCGAGGATGGACGCCTCCAGGGACGGCTCCTCCCCGTCGGCGTGACCGACGCCGCCGTAGCCGGTGCCGTCGTAGTTCGAGTGGTGGGCGGTTGCGATCTCGACCATCGGCTTGAGGAACTCGACCTCGGCGAGGATCTCCTCGACCATGTGCGCATGCCGCTGCAGCTCGCCGTACTCGTCCGCGGTGAGCCGGCCCCGCTTGCGAATCAGGTCCCGTGGCACAGCGAGCTTGCCCACGTCGTGGATGAGCGCGGCCCACTCGAGTCGCTCCAGCCTCGTCCCCCGGAACCCCATCTGCTTCCCACACAGCACGGAGAACTCGGCGACCCGTTCGGTGTGACCCCTCGTGTAGAGGTCCTTCGCCTCGAGCGCCTTGACAAAGCCGCGCAGCGTGGCGGCGTGCGCCTCACGGAGCTGGCCGAACGACGCAAACGCGTGATAGCCGATGATGAACACGACGAACACGAGTGGGAGCACGACCTCGGTGCGCGTGATCGTGGCGCCGAGCAGGCCCCCGACGAAGCCCATCGACATACGAAGGCAGGAGTTCACCAAGGTGAGACCACGCCTTGATGTTCCGCCCGTAAACACTCCTCACTGCCAGGACCACCATCCCAAGATTGACCGAACCGTGTAGACCAGCAGCAATCGCGCTGCCCAGCGCAATCCATCCCCAAAACGCGCCGTTGCCGCTCGCCTGCGCGATCCGCAAGAAGAACTCGACCGTCAATGATGCGATGGCGGCTGTTACCGCGAGTTGACCGAAGTTGGCGACCGGCTGGAAGATCCGCCGCTCCCGCACATCCCGTGCGCTGACCGCGCCGAGTGCGGCCATGGTCGCCACCCCGAGCGCCGCCCTGCCCGGCCCGAAGGCCACCGCAGCCGTCAGCCCCACCATGATCGTGGGACTCATCAGCATGCGGTCGTTGACCTCGACCGAGCGCCAGTCGAGGAACGCGAAGGCGGCGGCGAACGCCAGCCAGAGCCCGATCGGGGGAAACGATTCACGAACTGCAAGCACAGCGAGTACGGCCAGACCGCTCACCGCATAGAACGTCGCTATGACGATCTTC
>JAADGS010000034.1 GCA_013152275.1 Actinomycetota bacterium
GGTCGTGCATCGCAAAACCCGACTGCTACCCATCCAGAGAGGAGCCGGGTTCGCTTCCTCCGGCTACTGCCTCGAAACCCACGGTGTCACCTTTGCTTGCGTAGGTTTCAAGGGGAATCTCTTTTCCCGAGAAACACCACTCTGTCGGTGACGTCATCGCAGTGCCAGTGCTGTCAACCCCGTCGTAGTCGACCGAGAATCTCAGCGCGGTTGACGCCAACCCTGCATCTGTTGTGGGGTGGCCCGTGTCCGAGTTGACAGTGCCGTTTCGCGTCGCGTGGCCGTCGGTGCCTCCCATGATTTTGGTGGATCGACTGTTACGATCATTCGCGTGACCGACGTCGCACCTCACATCGGGACTCTTCGCGAAAAGCCACTGCACGCCTCGCCAAAGCGTTGGTACGGGCAGCCTGGTGACCGTTTCGAAGTGCCCGTCGACGGGTTTGTTATCAACATTGTGCGGGGTGACCTGTTGATCGAGGTGCAGACGCCTGGTTTCTCCTCCATGAGGTGGACGGTCACGACGCCGCTCGACTTGTGGCGCCGTGTCCTCATCATTCACCCAGTCACAACCGATGAGTGGATTGTCAAGATAGATGCCGACGGCGAGATTCTCAGTCGGCGGTGCTCACCAAAACATGGCAGCGAAATCGGCATCTTCGCCGAACCGGTGAGTTTCACCGGCTTGCTTACCGACTCTCACCTGCAAACCGAGCTGGTTCTGGTGAACGAAGAGGAGTACCGGTCATACGCACCCGGCAGCGCGCGTCGAAATCGGCGCATTTGGGTCGAAGGCTCAGTGTTTTGGCAATTCGACTAAACCGATCCGCGTCCTGGAGCGTTCTATTGAGTGACAGGGAGGAACCGAATCAGTATTGGAGGAAACGGGATATTGGAAACCCACGGCACTGAGGTTCGGGCTCCGGCACAGTACGGAGAGTTCTATCACCACTTTTACCGATCCGTGGTTGCGCTTGCGTATGGCCTTTCAGGCAGTTCCTGGGCCGCCGAGGACCTGGCGCAGGAAGCTTTTCTCCGTGCCTACCGAGACTGGGCCAGTGTTAGTCAGATGGCTGCACCGGGTGCCTGGGTCAAGAAGGTTGCCGTCAACCTCGCTCTCTCACGGTTCCGCCGCCTTCGCGCCGAGGGAATGGCTGTGATCCGGCTGTCGGCAGCGGCACCTCCTGTTGTTCCCATGTCCTTGGCGCACGATTCCTTTTGGATGGAAGTGCGACGGCTTCCCAAGCGCCAGGCGCAAGCCATCGCACTCCGCTACATCGACGACCTCTCGATTGCTGACATTGCAGTAACCCTCGGCGTGGCCCAAGGCACCGTCAAGGCGCTGCTGCATCAGGGGCGAGCCGGCATCTCGCGAAAGCTGGGGGCGAAAGGATGGTTCGACGATGAAATTTGAAGAATTCGCGGCTGACGCCGGTAAGGCCGTCCGAGACGCCATGGCGCACGTCCGACCTGCCGAGGCGCCTGTCGCGCGATATCGTGGCGAGGGCCGTGGCCGAGCCGCGGTCGCTGTCGGTGCCTTCGCTGCGACCCTAGTGATTATTGGTTCTGTGGCTGTCTTGTCGGGTGTCATCAACACGGCCGAGGTCGTCCCTCAGACCAGTCCAGCGGTCACCCTCCAGACCAGTCCAGCGGTCGACGAGCCTTTGACCACCTATGCAGTAGGCGACACCGTGCGGATCAGAACGGACTGTTCAATCGCCGATCAGATATTGCGGTCCGAATTTGGCGACAGCCTGCCCAAGAAGGGCCAGACTGCTAAGGAGCGTGTCGATGGGCTCTTGGCTGACGCCGTGGTGGTGTTCGTTGATGCGTTCGGGGCACTCGACGTTCGCGTCATTCCTCGCAACGGCCAAGTTTGGGACGGCCCCGGCAGAGGTGTCTACACCGTTGAAGATGCCGTCGATTACCAATTCAAAGTGACGCTTGGACCCGATTCGCCGTGCCCCGCAGCACCGTACTCATGGAACGGGATCCCCGTCGTGTTCTTCCGCGAGTAGTGGAACGCTAAAAGCTTGGCGGGAGGGTCCGATCATCTCGTGACCATTCTCGGAGACCCAGCCTGTGAGCGTGTGATAGGCGGGTGCGATCTCTTCGTGGCATCCATGGTGGACTGTCGTGGCGATCGTCCCCTTCGAGTTGGTGTGAATACACTTTCGCGTCGCCGGTGAACGCGCCCGAAATCGGCATGCAAATCTCGATGTCGCCTTCGGTTTCTTCGTCGATCACATCGTGGTGGACAATCAGAGGGGGTGCCCGATGTTGGAACTCCTTCTCGACCGATAGTGTGTACGAGCGACCCGAATCCGGCACCGATGTCACTGGCGATCTTGGTGAGGTTGGTCCGTATCCCGATTGCAGCGTCTCGTCCGTGGGCTCGTCGGACGGTCAGTTGCCGAAAACGTCACACCACTTGCGACTCCGGTGGGGTCGTTGGTTGATCGGTACGCGACGAGGCCCTCTCGATTTGTGTGGATCGGGAGCGTGTTTCTCGGTGTCGCGGTCTACTGGCTCTTGGATTGGTTCCGGAGAAGCGAATCTGCCCTGTACCGCGCCGCAGGTGTGCGCAGGGCACATCTCCTGGCTGTGCGCGCATGGGAACGGCTGATCGTCGGTGCCAGCTCCTTCGGCACAGCGATCGGCTGCAGTCTCGTTCTCACGAACTCCCCAACCAGCTACAACCTTGCCTCACTCGTTTGGGCCGATGCTGCCGCGGTCAGCCTCAGCATTCTGGCGGTGTCCATCGCCACGACTCGAACTCTGTCATCCAAACGCCTCGCCGA
Organism: Actinomycetota bacterium; assembly: GCA_013152275.1. Lineage (NCBI taxonomy): Bacteria > Bacillati > Actinomycetota > Actinomycetota bacterium. The sequence continues at coordinate 2,802 of JAADGS010000034.1, forward strand.
ACTGCTGAAGGACCGATGAATGCTGCTATCGAGCCGCATTCGCACGGGGGTTTTTGGCCGAAGACATCCTGCAACTCCTTCCCTGCCTCCGAGCATGTCGGCCACGGTGCCGGCACCGGCCTGACGAAAAGTCAGGCGATGACCTGGCCGCCATGCCGCAGCAAACGCCCAGTTCCTGATAGGCCTGCGACGTTTCGTCCAATCCGGACACATAAACCTCAATGGTTACGGCCACCAGGGAGAGTTGGCCCCATGTTGCATCTTGCACGGTCGCCCAACCGCCTCTTAAGGGCGCGGTCGTTTCTTCTGTTGGACTCTTGTGGACCCGAACCGGCCGCTCTCCGATTGAGCTTCCCCCGTTCCCTCGGTTTCCCGGAGGAACGGGGGAAGATCACTTATCTATTTGTCGTAGGTGTCGACGTTTATGGTGGGGGAGTGTGATATTGAGTGGGAGTTCTGATGGTCCGGTCGAGGCGTTTTGTTGTGTATTTGGTGGTTGTGGGCATGATGTTGTCTGCGTTCACTGTCGTGGCGTT
>JAADGS010000035.1 GCA_013152275.1 Actinomycetota bacterium
CAACGGCGCTTCGGCATGCCCGACGTGCGGTGGCTCGACTCGAAGATCCCACGCCTACGAACGTCCTGTCGGTGGTTGCGGGCTCGTTCTTCGAGGAGATGGGCGGTGCTGCAGGGGCGCTGTTCGGAAGTTTCTTCCGGTCTGCCGCTCTCAGTTGTGCCGGTCATTCCACGATCGGTACGGCACAGCTCGCCGATGCCATCGAGGCAGGTACCGAGATGGTCGCACGGCGTGGCAACGCACACGCCGGCGACAAGACCATGATGGATGCCCTGTTACCGGCAGCCGGGGCCGGCCGAGCCGCCGCCATCGCCGATATCCCGATCGGCGCCGCACTCGACAGGGTTGCAGCAGCGGCACGCCGCGGTGCGGCATCCACCACGACGATGGTCGCCTCGCTGGGTCGCGCCCGCTATGCGGAAGGCAAGTCGGTTGGCATACAGGATCCGGGAGCCACCACGGTTGCGTTGATCATCGAGGCGTGGGCGGCTGCGGCCGGGACCGAGGAAGAGGGTGAACGTGAATCTCTCTGACCGACCACGCCTGAGAATCGGCTACGTGGGTGTCGCATTCACCTCGTACTTCGGCGAGGAGTACAACCAGTACGAACGGGCGATCGACGGTCTCACGACGCTGTCGGAGCGCCTCGACTTCGATCTCGTACCGATCCGGCGACCAGTGACCGACATCGCCCTCGCCGAGCAGGCCGCCGGTGAGCTGAGGGCAGGAGACATCGACTATCTCCTGATCCAGTGTGCCACGGTGGCCTCGGGAGAACTGCTCCCTCCGCTGGCCTCGGTGGTGCCTCGCGTCGGCGTCTGGGGAACTCCGGACCCTCATCAGGAGGGGCCGATCGAGATCCACTCCCTTGTTGCGGTGAACCATTACACATCGATCATCCGGCGCTACCTGGGTGCGCAAGGGCCGGTGTACAAGTGGTTCTTCGGGCATGTGGACGATGACCGGTTCGTTCGCCGCTTCGAGATCACCGTTCGAGCCCTCCGTGCCATCAAGGCGATGTCGACGGCTCGGGTCGGTTGGATAGGGGGGAACTCTCCCGGCTTCTACAACATGAACTTCGATGAAGAAGCCGTGAGCGCACGCCTTGGCACCCGTGTCGTCGCTCACGACTTCTCGGAGATCGTCGATCTCACCGCCACCATTGACAGGGACGAAGCCCGGACCGTTGTCGCCGAACTCGCCGCCGCGGCGTCCGAGGTGCTGACGAGCGACGACTTCATGGAGCGGGGTGCGAGGTTGTACCTGGCGCTCAAGGAGTTCGCGCGAAGGAACGGGTATGCGGCCCTCGCCGTCCAGTGCTGGCCGAAGTTCCAGGACATCATGGCCATTGCGCCCTGCATGGCCTATGGCTGGCTCGGATCCGAGGACGGTTTCCCCGTGTCCTGTGAAGGCGACGTCCCCGGGGCGCTTTCGATGCTGCTGCTCAATGAGCTGAGCGACAACCCCGGGTCGTCGACCCTGCTGGACATGACGGCATTGGATCCGGCGGCGGAATCGATGCTCATGTGGCATTGTGGAGTCGCTCCCCGGCATTTCGCCGACGCCGACGGCATCCGCTGGGTCGACCATCCGACCCTCGGCCGCAAGTCGTCGGTGACGTACGGCGTCGCCGGCGATCAGGTGTTTGCGGCTCAGGATGCCACGATCGCCTACGTCGGTGACGATGCCTCGGAGTTACTGGTGGTTCGTGCCCGAATCGAGGAGCGCGACGTCAAGGGTTTCGACGGCACCCGGGGCTGGTTCACCGGATTCGAGCTCAACGGCGAACCGACCGAGCTCGTCGACCTCGTGAACACTCTGATGGTCGGTGGGCACGAGCACCACTACGCCGTCGCCCAGGGTGACCTCACAGACGAGCTGCTCGAAGTTGCAGCTTGGCTCGGCATGAGAACCGTCGACCGGGTCGCTCACAAGGTTTACCTACAACGACAGGGGGTGAACGTCTGACGGTGAAGGGAGGTCGATTATCGGTCTAACAGCCGAGAAAGAGACAACAGGGTCTCACAGACATAGCCCCGATCCAAGCGGTGAAATTGCCGGGAGATCGGGACCACTCCAGCTTGGTAGCAAGGAGGAGAAATACATGATACATCACAAGAGTGGCGGGAAAATCCTGCTGATGGTGATCGCCTTTGCTCTCGTGGTCGCCGCGTGCGGTACCAGCAGCGAGACGGCCACCACGACGGCTCCGGCGGTCAGCCAAACGACTACGACATCGGGCGGCAATGACGTCACAACCACTGCGGCGCCCGCCGAAACGACCACGGCTCCATCCGGCGAGCCGATCGACGTTCCCGGATTCTCCACATGGGAAGAGGTGCTGGCGGCTGCCGACGGCACCACGGTGAACTGGTTCATGTGGGGTGGCAACGACAAGCTCAACGCGGACGTCGACAACGACATCGGCAAGGTCCTCAAGGAGCGCTACAACCTCACGCTGAACCGCGTGCCGATCACGGACACCGCCGACGCGGTGAACAAGGTGCTCGATGAGGCCGCTGCGGGTGTCGACACCAACGGCACCGTCGACCTCATCTGGATCAATGGCGAGAACTTCCGCACGCTCAAGAGTGCGGGGCTGCTGTACGGGTCGTGGGCGGAGTCGCTGCCGAACGCAAAGTACGTCCCGTGGGACGATCCGGCGATCGCCAACGACTTCGGTGAACCGGTCGACGGTCTCGAATCGCCGTGGGGTCACGCCCAGTTCGTGTTCGAGTACGACACGGACTTCGTGTCCGAGGCACCGACCACGTTCGAGAAGCTCCAAGCCTGGGTCGAGGCGAATCCCGGTGGATTCACCTATCCGGCGATACCCGACTTCACGGGGAGCGTGTTCGTCCGCCAGGTCTTCTACTGGGTGGCCGGTGGTCCAGAACCGTTCCTCGGAGCGTTCGACCAGTCCGTGTTCGATCAGTATGCGCCCAAGGTGTGGGAGTACCTGAACGGTCTCGAGCCGAATCTGTGGCGGAACGGCGAGACATACCCGGAGTCCGCGGCCATGCAGGATCTCTTGGCCAACCAGGAGATCCACTTCAACATGACCTACAACCCGGCGCGTGCGTCGACGAAGATCGCAGACGGGAGCTACCCGGAATCGATCAGGACTTTCGTGTTCGATACGGGAACCCTCTCCAACAACAACTATGTGACGATCCCGTTCAACGCACCCAATCCGGCTGGAGCGATGGTCCTCGCCAACTACATCATCTCGCCGGAGTTCCAGCTGATCATGGCGGACCCGGACCAGTGGGGATGGCTGATCCCGACCGATCCGACGACGTGGCCGGCCAAGGATCAGGAGATCCTCGCGTCATACGGCACCGGTATCGCCACGCTCCCGGCCTCTGTGCTGACCGCACACGCCCTGCCCGAGCCGGCCGGTGACTGGGTGACGGCCATGGAGGCGGGCTGGATCAAGAACGTCCTCGAGAAATAACACGCCAATCGGTGGGGGCGCGCTCGCGTCGGGCGCGCCCCCACCCCAACCCGAGGGAGACGAGACAGATTGAACGGGCCACACACCATCCAACGTGTGAAAGATGGGCTCAGAATCCCGTTGATGTTGACGCCGGCTCTCGGTCTCGTGGTGCTGCTGTTCGGGGGTGGTCTCCTGGTCGGATTCGGACAGAGCCTCGGCTACTTTCCGGCGATCGGCCTGCATGATTTCACGCTCCGCTACTACTTCTCGGTGTTCACCGACAAGAACTTCCTCCAATCGCTTTGGCTGACCTTCCGCATCGCCGCCGTGACCACCGTGCTGTCGAGTGTGCTGGCGGTGGGATTCACCCTCGTGCTCCGACAGAAATTCGCCGGGAGCCGAGTCGCAACATTCCTGTTTCAGGTGCCGCTTCCGGTTCCCCATCTCGTTGCCGCGAGCGGGATCGTCCTTCTCGTCACACAGAGCGGGCTGATAGCCCGCTTCTTGGCCGCCCTCGGTCTGATCAATGTCCCTGCGGACTTTCCGGCCCTCGTTTTCGACAGGGCCGGGATCAGCATCGTGCTGACGTTTCTATGGAAAGAGGTTCCGTTCATCGGACTCGTCGTACTGGCGATTCTCCAGAGTGTCGGCCCGCAGTACGAGGAGCTGGCCCGAACTCTCGGCGCCAACGCGCGACAGCGCTTCTTCTCGGTGCTGCTGCCGCTCATCATGCCCGGGATCCTGTCGACATCGATCATCATCTTCGCCTTCACCTTCGGCAACTACGAGATCCCGCTGTTGCTGGGTGTGCGTTTTCCGGCCACGCTTCCCGTGGTCGCGTACCGCCAGTACCAGGACCCCGATCTCGCGCTGAGACCCGAGGCGATGGCGATCAGCATCATCCTCGCCGTCGTCGCGGTATTACTGCTCGTGGCCTACCGGCGCCTCGCCCGATATGCGGTGAGGTGATCCTGTGACACTCGACACGAAGTCCCCAGAGGCGCCGCCGGCCGAACCGCAAAGCTACGTCGATCCCGCAGAGGCACCGTCGATGGCCACACGATGGGTGCGCCGGCTCACGGTCGCCTCGATCGCCCTGATCGTGGTCCTCCCGATGGGAACGCTCGTCGTGTGGTCCTTCGCATTTCGATGGAACTTTCCCAACCTGCTCCCGACCGAGTGGGGCATGAGGGCCTGGACCTACGTCGCCAACGACTCCTCTCGAGTTCTGGAGGGCCTCTGGAACAGCAGCAAGGTCGGTGCGCTCGTGACGATCATGTCGATTGCCGTGGGGCTTCCGGCCTCGCGGGCGCTGGGACAGCATGAGTTTCGGGGAAAGTCGCTCGTCGAATGGCTGCTGCTCATGCCGATCATCGTGCCGACGCTCGTGGCGACGATGGGAATCCACCAGATCTTCATCCGACTTCGGCTGACCGAGACGCTGTTCGGTGTGGCGCTCGTGCACCTGATACCGGCGATCCCGTATTTCGTGCTCGTCATGGCGAGTGTCTTCGCCAACTACGGCACTGCCCTCGAAGAGACCGCACGAACCCTGGGAGCAAGCAAGTTGCGCGTGTTCCGCCATGTGACGCTGCCGGCGATCTCGTCGGGTCTGTTGGTGGCCTCCATGTTCACCTTCCTGATCTCGTGGGGTCAGTACGTCACGACGTTGCTGATCGGAGGTGGCACGTTCATCACGCTTCCGCTCGTGTTGTTCCCGTTCCTGAGTGGGGGGAACCATGCAACCGCGGCGGCCATCAGCCTCGTCTTTATCGCTCCAGCGGTCGCCGTGCTCGTGATGACGTCGCGTCAGCTCAGCCGTGAGTCCACTGTTATGGGAGGTTTTGGAAAGTTATGACAGACGTTTCACTTCGGCAGCTCTCTCGCAGATTCGGTGACCACGTTGCCGTCCAAGAACTCAATCTCGACATCGAATCGGGTGAGATGGTGGCGTTCCTCGGTCCGTCCGGGTGTGGGAAGACGACCACACTGCGCATGATCACCGGGCTCATCCGGCCAACGTCGGGTGACGTCCTCTTTGGTGGCAGGTCGGTGCTCGGAGTGCCGACCGAGCGGCGCGGCGCCGTACTGATGTTCCAGAAGCATCTCCTGTTTCCGACGATGAATGTGGCCCAGAACGTCGGGTTCGGCTTGAAGATGGCCGGTGTCGACAAGGCCGAGATCGCCAGACGGGTGAGCGAGATGCTCGAACTCGTCGAGCTTCCCGGGCTGGAGACGCGCAAGGCCCATGAGTTGTCGGGCGGTCAGCAGCAGCGGGTCGCGCTCGCCCGGGCTCTTGTGGTCGGTCCCGAGGTCCTCCTGCTCGACGAGCCGTTGGCGAACCTCGACGCCAACCTGCGCATCACGATGCGTCAGCTCATTCGCTCCATACAACGCGAACTGGGGATCACCGCCATCTTCGTCACCCATGACCAGGAGGAGGCGGTGATGCTGGCCGATCGGGTCGCCCTCATGTTCGACGGAGTCCTCCAGCAGGTTGGTGCGCCCGATGCGTTCTTCCGTTGTCCCCGAACGATCGGTGTGGCCCACTTCTTTCGCAACACCAACTTCCTCAGAGGACGTCGCACGGGTTCGACGGTGCACACCGAGGTGGGCGCCATCGAGGTCGATTCATCCAAGGTGCCGGCAGGAAACGGGCCGGTCGTGTTGACGGTCCGACCCGAAGAAGTTCAATTGGTCACGGGTGAAACCGGTCGGAACAACGTCGTCCCGGCCACGGTGACCTCACTCATCTATATGGGATCCTTCACACAGCTCGTCGTGGAGATCGGTGGCTCGACATGGCACGTTCAGGGTCCGGCGACACTCCGGGTCGACGAGGGAGACAGAATCCATCTCTGTCTCCCACGCGAGCACATCTGGATCGTGGAGGACGACTCGAGCGCCGTCGATGGTGACCAGGAGGTCCCCACTTCCTTCGCAGACGAGAAATCGGTCTCGATGTGACGGTCACACTCGAAGGCGCCAAACCCGATGCGCGAGGCGGCCTGCCGCTCGGGAAACGAAGAGGTCTCCAGGTGATGTCCACGCCTGAGAAGGTGTTTGCGATCCTTGCGATCGACCACATAGGGGCACTCTCGTCGATCGTCCGTCCTCACGATCCCGCCTCCATGACGCGCCAGGAACTGATCTCCATCAAGGTTCGGCTCGTCGACTCGATCGCGGATCTTGCGTCAGGCGTGCTGATCGATCCCGTTCTCGGCCTCGGCCCGATCATCGATGGGAATGTGCTGCCCGGCGATACCGGATTGCTGGTCGCCCTGGAAGACGGCGACTATGCATCCCTCGACAACGCACCAAGACTCTTCGAGGACTGGAACGTTGCTCGCGCCGCGAGGTCTGGAGCAACGGCGATCAAGTGCTCGTTCCTGTACGACCCGTTCTCGCCGTCCGATGCCGTGCACGAATTCGTATCGAGCCTTGTGGCCGACTGCGAACGCCTCGGCCTTCCGTTGTTCGCGGAGCCGCTTACGCCGCACGCGTTGCAGGCCGATCGTCGTTCGGTCGTCGTTCAGGCGGCTCGCAAGATCGGCGCCCTGGGCGTCGACGTTCTCAAACTCGAGTTTCCTATCGATGGGTCGTCGGACGAACACGAATGGCGGGACGCGTGCCTCGAACTCACGGACGCGAGCCCGAAGCCGTGGACGCTGCTGTCGGCGGGCGAGGATTTCGAGACCTTTGGACGGCAACTCGAGGTCGCATGCGGGGCGGGCGCATCGGGATACGTGGCAGGGCGCACCGTATGGAAAGACCTCGTGGCCGGCACCCGGTCCGGCGCCGACGACGCAACGCGCGAGGCGAAGCGACGGTTTCGACATCTCACCGACATCGCCGTGGGGCACGCAACACCGTGGACAGCGCGGTTCGAGGGGTCTTCGGTGAGCAGCAAACCCAACGACAGGCGATGAGAAAGAGGAGCGAATGACCATGAAGACGGTGTTCCCCGAGGTTCCGGCGGAGCTGCGCTCGCGGTTCCTCGAGCCGCCGACCGGTCGGGTCCGTGTCGTCATCGACACGGATGCCGCGAACGAGATCGACGATCAGTTTGCGATCGCCTGGGCGCTGCAGTCCCCGGATCGGCTCGAGATAGAAGCGGTGCTCGCGGAGCCATACTCGTTCAGGCACCTTCGTGACGGTCTCCTCGAGGCGGCGGCCCTCATCGACGGCAAACAGCAGACGACCGAGGCCGAAAGCGCCTTGATCGACTCCTACAGCAGCTGGGTCCTCGGCCTGCGGGAGGCGGGCATCGACCCTCACCGGCTCGAGTTCGTCGGCCCCGACGAAGGTATGCAGCTCAGCTACGAAGAGATACTCCGGGTGTTCGAACGGACCGGCGTGGCGTCGGAGGGCAAGGTGTTTCGGGGGTCGGACGGCTATCTGCCGTCTGTGGACGAGCCGCTCGACAGCCCGGCGGTCGACCGGCTCATCGAACTCGCCATGGCGCCCGGCGACGATCCGCTGTACGTCGTTGCGATCGGTTGTGTCACCAACGTGGCGTCCGCCATCCTCAAGGCGCCGGAGATCATCAAGAAGATCGTGGTTCTCTGGACATCGGGCTACCCGACGTGGTGCCCGCAGTCCAACGCCCACTCTCTCAACTTCGTGCAGGACATTCCGGCTTCCCGACTCCTGTTCGACAGCGGCGTGCCGCTCGTCTACTTCCCGGGCTACTACATCGGGGCCCAACTGCGGATCTCGCTTCCCGAAATGGAGAGATGGGTTCGCGGACGTGGCGCGATAGGTGACTACCTCCACCATCTCTATGTCGACAATCCCATCTATGCGCAGCGTGGAATCCGCGATCACTTCGGTCGAACCTGGGTGATCTGGGACATGATCACGCTGGCCTGGCTCATCGAGCCGACATGGGTACCGACCACGGTGATCCCGACCCCGACGCTCGACGACGACCTCTGCTGGTCACCCAGGCCCGGGTCGCAGTGGCCGATGCGAGAGGCGCATGGCATCGATCGGGACGCGATATTCCGTGATTTCTTCCGCAGACTCGAGCGTGCCTCGCGATGAGTGATGGCGTGTCCGCCGCACGGTCCATCCTGGACATGAGTCCCGATGCGTGGCAGCACGCCCTCCAGCTCCCCGATGACGATCTGCCCATTGCCGTCATCAGCGAGGGCTCGTGGTGGCGCGAGCAGCGAACCCGCTGGAGGCTCGGCGCACTCGACGGCGTCCGTGAACTGACGTTTCCCGACATGTTCCTCGGGCGATGGCGAGATCGGCCCGTCGTCTACTGCTGCGCCTACGGGGCACCCCGAACCGTCGAGGTGGTGCACCTCTTCGGGGCTCTCGGTGCACGCCTCGCGATACAGATCGGAACCTGTGGTGGTCTGCAAGGCGTGCTGCAACCCGGAGACGTCGTCGTGCCGGACAAGGCCGCGTGTCAGGAGGGCATCGCCCGGATCTACGGTGCCGGAGACCACACACCGGCGAACCCCGAATGGAGCGATCGGGCACGTTCGCTGCTCACGACACGGGGCCACACCGTTCACAAGGGTACGAACTTGACGTGGTTCTCCATCTTCGCCCAGAGCGGAGCGATGGTCGAGGCCTGGCACGATGCCGGGTACCTCTCGGTGGACATGGAAACGGCCACGACGTTGGCCGTCTCCCGATACTTCGACATGCCGGCCGTGTCGATGCTCGTCGTGTGGGACGAGCTGCTCCAAGGGCGCAGCTTCCTCGATCCGCTCGAACCGGCCGCACAACGAAGGCTCGACGACGCCAACGAGGCGGTCTTCGAGGTCGCTCTGGATCTCGTTCAGGCCCTCTGACATGACCGCCCATCACCAACACGAATCGCTGCGGCGGGCCTCTCATGGCACGCCGGCGGCGACTACCGCACAGGGGAGAGATACATGATGACACTTGGGAGTGACACCCTCACCGGGTTGTGGGAACGTATGGTCCGTATCCGGATCTTCGAGGCGCGGGTGAGTGCTGTCGCCGAGGCCAAGCTGGTCGACGGATACCTGCACACCTACGCCGGGCAGGAAGCCGTCGCGTGCGGGATCATCCCGCTCCTTCGCGAGGACGACTGGTTCACCTCCACCTACCGCAACCACGGCCACGCCATCGCCCGCGACATCCCACTCGACGCGATCGCTGGAGAGATCTACGGCAAGGCAACCGGAGTGTGTGGTGGGAAAGGCGGTTCGATGCACGTCGCGGACCAGACCCGGGGGATGATCGGCGGCATGGGCATCGTTGCCGGAGGTCTGCCCATCGCCACCGGAGCGGCCCTCGCATCACGGTATCTCGGTCGAGATTCGGTGGCGGTGGCATTCTTCGGCGACGGTGCGGTCCACCAGGGGGCATGGCACGAGGCTCTCGATTTCGCAGGTCTCTTTCAGTGTCCTGTGATCTTCGTCTGCGAGAACAACCTCTACGCGGAGACCACCGCCGTGGACTACCACCTCCTTGCCGGATCGGTGGCGGCGATGACCGCGCCGTACGGCATCCCTTCGGTGCAGGTCGACGGCATGGATGTCTTCTCCGTACGGGAGGCCGGGGAGGAGGCGATCGCACGTGCCCGCGGCGGGGAGGGCCCGAGTCTCATCGAGGCGATGACCTACCGCTATGGCGGACAGTACGAGGGCGACACACAGACGTACAAGCCTCCGAAGGAGGTGGCCTGGTGGCGTGATCGGGATCCGTTGCTCAGGTTCCGGGCATCCGTGGCAGGCCGAGTCGACTCCACCGTTCTGGACACCATCGAGCGCACGGTCGCCGAGGAGGTTGCCGCGGCGTTCGACGCAGCCGAACGTGCACCCTGGCCGGATCTGACCCAGGTCACCGCCGACGTGTACACCCCTACTGCATGAGGAGCAGCTCGTGACACGAAGACTCAACATCAAAGATGCCATCAACGAGGCACTGCGGCAAGAGATGGCAGCCGATGACAGGGTGATTCTGATGGGTGAGGACATCGCCGGAGGAGCAGGACGCGACGACACCTATCCGGAAGCCGCCGACGCCTGGGGCGGACCGTTCGGAGTCACCAAGGGCCTCCTCCCTCGGTTCGGGCGCAACCGGGTGATGGACACCGCCATCGCAGAGACGGGTTTCGTCGGAGCGGCGATCGGAGCCGCCATCGCGGGACTTCGACCGGTGGTCGAGATCATGTACGTCGACTTCATCGGGACGTCGTTCGACCAGCTTCTCAACCATGCGGCCAAGCTTCGGTACGTGTACGGGGGAAAGGTGTCTGTCCCCCTGGTCGTGCGAACCGTCGCCGGCGCCGGGTTTCGAGCGGCCGCAGAGCACTCTCAGACCCTCTACTCGCTCTACACCCACGTTCCCGGTCTCAAGGTGGTGGCACCTTCGACCGCCGCCGACGCCAAGGGGCTGCTCATCGCCGCGATTCGTGACCCCGATCCGGTCATCTTCATCGAGCACAAGCGTCTCTACATGTACGACGAACCGGTCCCGGAGGAGCCCTACACGATCCCCTTCGGAGTGGCACGGATCGTCCGCTCGGGGAGCGACGTCACGATCGTCGGCGTTCAGAAGATGGTGCACACGGCTCTGGACGCGGCAAAGGTACTCGCGTCGGAAGGTATCGAAGCCGAGGTGATCGACCCGCGCACGTACTCCCCGCTCGACGAGCAGACCATCCTGAGTTCGGTGGAGAAGACCGGACGCCTGGTCGTGGTGGACGAGTCGCACCCACGCTGCTCGCTCGCCACGGACATCGCTGCGCTCGTGGCCGAGTCCGCCTTCGACGCTCTCCGCGGCCCCATCCGGATGGTGACCGGTGCCCACGCCCCCGTCCCGTTCAGCCCACCGCTCGAGGACGCGTACGTCCCCGATGCGGCCCGCGTGGTGGCGGCGGTGCGAAGCGGGCTCGAGACGACCGGTAGCTGACGGGGGACCCCGCGTACGCGGGACGCGACGCAACAAGCTGCGGTTGCGGCCAAGTTGGACCCGGGCGGTCGGTACGCCAGGTGGCGCGCCGGCAGCGGATTCACCGTCCGCAGTGCGGGTCGGGGCGACCGTGCCCCTCGAGGAGGTCCGCGGCCAGATCCCGGAGTGCGTCGGCGGCACCCCGGTTCGCCGCGAGCACAGGCTTGCCGTTGGTCAGCGATCCGTCGCGCACGAAGCTGGTCGACCAGCCACCCGCCTCACGAACGAGAACCTCGCCTGCCAGAGCGTCCCATGCGCGAAGGTCCGATTCGAAGAATCCGACCAGCCGTCCGGCGGCGACGTACGCGAGAGCGAGCGCGGCCGATCCCGAGTTGTAGAACAGACCCCCTGCGGCGAAGAGCCTGTGGAGAAACGTCAGGGTGGGCTCGTCCGATGCGTTGCGCGGATGTCCCACGCCGACCAGCCCGTCGGTGATCCCTTTGTCGGGGACCGAGACGCCGTGACCGTTGATGGTGAGCCCGTGACCTTCCAGTGCCGAGAACGTCTCGGCTCCACCGGGATCGTGTACGACGCCCAGGAACGGATGGCCGGACTCGTCGAGACAGGCAATCGAGACACACCAGCTCGGCAGACCCGAAACGAAACAGGTCGTGCCGTCGATAGGATCTACGACCCATGTGGCGTGTGCCGCTTCGGTGTGAGGGGCGACGTCGCCGCCTTCTTCCCCGAGGACGCGGTCATGCGGGAAGGTTTGGGCGATCCGGCGCCGGATCAGACGCTCGGTCGCGAGGTCGGCTTCGGTCACCCAGTCGAGGACACCTTTCGACCGGACGTCCAAATCGTCCCGGCCCCGATAGGACAACGCCAACCGTCCGGCGTCGACGGCCAGCTCCTCTGCAAAGCCGTGTCGCTCGATGGTGTCGGCAACCATGCTGTTGGGCTCCTGACTGCGCGGGTTATCTCACATACGGGGTGGGAAGCATGAAGCGTTCACGGATGACCCGGATCGACTCGCGGGTTGAAGCGACGAAACCGTGTGCCGTGCGGAGGCCGGCCCCGCGGGCATCGAGTGTTTCGGCGGTCGTCGTGTCCCCGTCATGCGCCATGCGCACGACGGGCATCCGGTCGTGCAGCTCTTCTACGGGGCACGAGCCATTCCCGGAATCTGCCGGGCAGATGCCGGCCGTCTCGCGTGGATGACTCTTGTGGGTGGTCTCGAGCATGTTGCTCGCTCCTTGCTGTCATCGACTCAGTCGTGCTGGGGGAAGCCGAGATCCACGCCGCGGTGGATCGGGTCCGGCCAGCGGGTGATGACGACCTTGGGCCGCGTGTAGAAGTGGACACCTTCGGGGCCGTAGATGGCGTGCGAGCCGAAGATCGAGTCCTTCCAACCCCCAAAGCTGTAGAACGACAGCGGCACGGGGATAGGAACGTTGATGCCGACCATCCCGACCTGGATCTCGTTCTGGAACTTGCGTGCCGCTCCACCGTCGTTGGTGAAGATCGCGGTGCCGTTCCCGTAGGGATTGTCGTTGATGAGCCTGATCGCATCTTCGTAGTGATCGACCCGCACCACCGAGAGGACCGGCCCGAAGATCTCGTCGGTGTAGATGGACATGTCGGTCGTGACATTGTCGAAGAGGCTCGGACCGATGAAGAACCCGTCTTCGGACCCTCTCACCTGCAGATCACGTCCGTCGACGACAAGGGTTGCCCCCTCCGACTCGCCGGCCGCGACGTAGGACGCCACCTTGTCGAGATGCTGACGAGTTACGAGCGGTCCCATCTGGGCGCCTTCCTCGTCACCGGGACCGATCTTCAGTTCGGCGATCCTCTCCCGGATCTTCGGGAGCAGGACATCGGCGGCACTACCCACGGCGACCACGACGGAGATCGCCATGCATCGCTCTCCGGCCGAGCCGAAACCCGCGGACACCGCAGCATCGGCCGCCAGGTCCATATCCGCGTCGGGCAGCACGATCATGTGGTTCTTCGCACCACCGAGGGCCTGGACACGCTTGCCGTTGGCGGTTCCGGTCGTGTGGATGTAGCGAGCGATCGGTGTTGAACCGACAAAGGAGATCGCCGTGACGTCGGGATGTGTCAGCAGGGCGTCGACAGCCTCCTTGTCGCCGTGAACGACGTTGAACACGCCGTTCGGCAATCCCGCTTCGGCGAGCAGCTCGGCGACCATCAGCGACGTCGACGGGTCCTTCTCCGACGGCTTGAGCACGAAGGTGTTCCCGCAGGCGATCGCGATGGGGTACATCCACATCGGGACCATGACAGGAAAGTTGAACGGGGTGATTCCGGCCACGACTCCCAGGGGCTGTCGAATCATGTAGGTATCGACTCCGGTCGATACCTGTTCGGAGTAGTCGCCCTTGAGCAGGTGGGCGATGTTGCAGGCGAACTCGATGATCTCGAGTCCCCGTTGCACTTCACCGAGGGCGTCGTCGACCGTCTTGCCGTGCTCGGCGGTCAGCGCCCTTGCCAGCTCGTGCCGGTTCTCTGCCACGAGCTCGCGAAAGGCGAACATGATGTTCTGGCGGCGTGTCAGCGACGAGTTGCTCCAGGGCTCGTAGGCGCGTTTCGCCGCGGCGACCGCAAGAGCGACGTCGTCGCCGGACGCCATCGCCACCTCCGCGGTTTGGATGCCCGTTGCCGGGTTGAAGACCGGGCCCGTGCGACTCGGCGTCGTGGTGACAGAGCCTCCGTCGATCCAGGCGTTGATGAGTTTCATGGTTTCTGCTCCGATCGCTGTCGTCAAAGAGACGGTGGACCGGTCGACTCTCGTACAACCAGCTTTGGTGAGAGGACAACGTGGCGGGCGGTCGTGCGTTCTTCCCCTATCTTCTCGAAGATGAGCCCGGCGGCCATGCGCCCCATGTCGTGTCGGGGCTGATCCACCGTCGTCAAGTCCATTCGGTGACTGGCCGCAAGGTCGGTGTTGTCGTAGCCGGCGACCGAGATGTCGCCCGGGACGTCCAGCCCCTCGGCGTCGAGTACTTCGAGCACACCGATCGCTGCAAGGTCGTTGGCGACGAAGACGGCGGTCGGTCGGGTGCCTTCGGCGAGGAGGGTTCGCATCCCGGTGCTGCCGCCTTCTTCGGTGAAGCCGCCGCGCACCGATCGGATCTCGCTCTCGAGCCCATGCCGTCGCATGGCACGCGTGTAGCCGGTCCGGCGGGGCCGGGCGCCGGCACCGAAACCGCCGTCGATATGTGCGATGCGGCGGTGTCCGAGTTCCACGAGGTGGTCCACGACCATCTCGGCACCACGGCGGTCGTCGTTGGTGACACTGTCGACCGTAGACGCTCTCGTCGCCTTGCCCACGACGACCGTTGGAACCGAGTGTGACACCTCGATGACGTACTCCCTGTGGAGGGCGGGTGAAACCAGGATCAGGCCGTCCGCCCGCAGCTCGAGCAGCGTTTCGACCGCAAGACGCTCCCGTTCCGATATGCGGTTGCCGGTGGTCAGGATCGAGCGATACCCGGCGTCCATGACCGCCACGTCGATGCCGGCGATCACGTCGGTGAAGAACGGGTTGTGGAGATTCGAAACCATCGCACCGATGACATTGGAGCGTTGCCGCACCATCGTGCGCGCTGCCGCATTGGGGAGATACCCGAGTTTCTTTGCCGCCTCCAGCACTGCTTTCCGACTCGATGGGCTGACCCGGCCCGAACCCCTCATGACGAGAGAGACCAGTGACTTCGACACGCCGGCTTCGTCGGCGACATCCAGGATTGTTGGGCGTTTCATTTGGCCATTATGATAGCTGGGTCGGATTGGAACGTTCCAAGACTTGCCTGGTCCGCACACCGACCGACGGTGGGGGGTACTTCCAAGACCGGCACGATCTTGTCGGTGAATGGGCCGGTTCCGGATCACCGCTCACGGTCTGCCCCAGATCCCGACGCTCTGGTGCTTGCGCTCGGCGTCCCACTCGGCTCGCGCCACGAGCACTTGATCGCGTTCGGACACCTCTGGAACACCCACCTCCCACCAGGCGCCGCCCTCGGTCCATTCGTACGGGTGGGTGTCGATCACGATGACGTAGCTTCGGTCCGCCGCCTTGGCCCGGCGGAAAGCTGCTCGTAGCTCGCCGATTCCCGTGACCTTCTCGGCGATGGCACCCAGCGATTCGGCATGTTTGACGAAATCGACGCGGGTGTCGTCGACCCTTCTCGTGTGCTGCAGAAGGTTGTTGAACTCTTCGCCGCCCGTGTTCACCTGAAGTCGATTGATGACTGCGAAGCCGCCGTTGTCACAGACGATGAAGATCACCTTGTGGCCGGTCGCGACGGTCGAGTGGATATCCGAGTTCATCATGAGGTAGGAACCGTCGCCGACCCAGGAGATGACCTCGCGCTCGGGCAGCGCCATCTTTGCTCCCCAGGCGCCGGCGATCTCGTATCCCATGCACGAGTAGCCGTACTCCACGTCGAAGGAACCGACCGATTTCGCTCGCCATCCCATGTTGATCTCGCCAGGAAGGCCTCCGGCGGCGGCCACCTGGTAATCGGTGTCGCCGGCCAGGTCGTTGATCGCCCGTATGACCTGAGCGTATGTCGGCACGTCGAAGTCGCGGGCGACATAGCCGTCGAGGTAGTCGTACCAGTCGCGGCGCTCGTCGCCGGCGCGCCGTAGCCACTCGGTGGGGGCGCGATAGGCGCCGAGGGCCTCATCGAGCGCTTCGAGCGATGCTCGGGCATCGCCGACAACCGATATCGCATGGTGCTTGGTGGCATCGAATCGTCCGACGTTGATCGACACCAGATGCATCCGCGGGTTCTTGAACGCCGTCCATGATCCCGTGGTGAAGTCTTGGAGGCGGGTTCCCACCGCCACGACCACGTCGGCATCGGCGGCGAGCGCATTGGCCGAGGTGCTTCCGGTGACTCCGATCGGGCCGGCGAAGTTCGGATGGTCGTACACGAGTGTCGATTTGCCCGCCACCGTCTCTACCACCGGGATCCCCCGGGTGACCGCAAAGGCCGTGAGCTCATCCACTGCGCCGGAGTAGTGGACGCCTCCTCCGGCGATGAGCAGTGGCTTGTCCGCCGCGGCGAGCACCGTCGCGGCGGCCTCGATATCGCGGGCATCGGGGCCGGGGCGGCGAATGTAGTGGTGAGTCTCGTCGAAGAACTGCACGGGGAAGTCGTACGCCTCGGCGGCAATGTCCTGGGGCAACCCGATGTACGCCGGTCCACACTCGGCCGGATCGAGCATGATGGCCAGTGCCTGGGGCAGGGTCTGGATGATCTGTTCCGGGCGAGTGATACGGTCCCAGAAGCGGGTAACCGTCCGAAACGCGTCACTCACCGTTGTCGAGGGGCTGCCGAACTGCTCGATCTGTTGCAGGACGGGGTCCACGATGCGATGTTGGAACGTATCGCCGCTGATCAGCAGGAGCGGCAGCCGGTTGGCGTGAGCGACCGCGGCGGCGGTCACCATGTTGGTCGATCCCGGGCCCACCGACGAGGTGGCGATCATGATCTGGCGCCGCCGCTTCGCCTTGGCGAACGCGACGGCGGCCAGCGCCATGGATTGTTCGTTGTGTCCTCGCCAGGTCGGCAGCTCATCCTGGACCCGGGCAAGCGCCTCGGCGAGGGACACCACATTCCCGTGGCCGAAGATCCCGAACACACCGGGGAAGACGGGTACCTCCACACCGTCGATCTCGGTTCGCTGCGCAATCAGCCAGCGCACGATTGCCTGCCCCGTGGTGAGTCGTATCTGCATCGTCACTCCTTGCTCATGAGCTGCGTACCGATCGTAGGGAGCCTTGCACTGCCGGCCTTCTGGAACGATCCGGACACGGGTGGCCGCTTCTCGCGTACGTGGTTGCCGGCACCCGATGATCGCGACTTGCAGGACTGCACATGCGAGCGCATCCGCGGCGCGTCACGACGGCATCCTCGCCATCCGGCGATGGGCGCGCAACGACGTGTGATGGCAGGGTCTGTTGGAACCTCGGGTGGTACATACGTGCTCCCATCGCCTGGAACAACGGGGCTGTCCCGTGCAGCCGGCGAGACCGGAGGCGCTTCTCGGCAACGCTTTGACATCGACTTGGCGCAAGTATAGCGTTGGATGGTTGGAACGTTCCAATGGATTCAACCGGTTTGGGAGAGAGGGAAGCCCAGGGTGAAAGTGGGCATCATCGGCACGGGATGCGTCGGTGCGGTCGACGCCGACGATCCGGGGTGCCGGTCGGGTGTTTGCGCCATCCTGGTGACCCGGGAGGAGGCGGCATGACGTTGCTGAGCCGTGTCGGCGGTGCGCCGATCACGTGGGGCGTGGACGGGTCTCCCGGCTGGGGCCATCTCATGGACCGGGAACGTGTCCTCTCCGAGATGCGGCAGGTCGGCCTGTCTGCCACCGAGCTGGGCCCCGAGGGGTACCTCCCCGGAGACGCAGGCGAGCTGCGGGCGCTGCTGGATCGTTTCGGCCTTGCGCTCATAGGCGGCTTCGTGCCGGCGGTGCTCTATCGGCCCGAGTTGGTTTCCGAAAGCCTTGCCAACATAGATCGAGCAGCCGCGACCCTCGCCGGCACGGGTGCCTCGGTCATGGTGCTCGCGCCCGACTCGCTTCATCCTGGTTACGATCGCCAGATAGACCTGACCGAGGCCGAATGGGACACGCTTCTGACCAGTCTCGATCGCGCCGCCCAGATTGCCTCGGGGCACGGGTTGAGGACGGTGCTCCACCCGCACTGGGGTATGGCGGTCGTGGGCCAGGATCACGTCGAGCGTGTGCTCGACCGATCTCGGGTGGATCTGTGCATCGACACGGGACATCTCGCTCTGGCCGGGGCCGATCCCGTTGCCGTCGCGAAGGCCGCCGCCGGCCGGGTGGCTCACGTCCACCTCAAGGATCTCGACGAGGACCTGGCGCGGCAGGTTCGCTCCGGCGCCTTGGCGTTTCGTCAGGCCGTGATCGACGGCCTGTTCCTTCCGCTTGGCGACGGCAGTGTGGACATTCGGGGTTTGGTCGAGACACTCGAGGCGCAGGGCTACGGGGGCTGGTACGTTATCGAGCAAGATGTGGTGCTGGAGGCCGAGCCCGAATCCGGTGAGGGCCCGATCCGTGCCGCGGCGCGAAGTTTCGCATTCTTGGAAGATCTTGCAGGCGGCCTGCGAGTTCCACGCGGGAGCTCCCCCGGGTGCCACCGAGAGGATGCGCACCGCCTCGTGGGGGAGATGCCATGTTCGGGAGAGGACCGGTTGGAGCCGGATATCGAGGGTCGTTCCGGGTGACTGACAGTTCCTTCGAGCTGCTGACGATCGGCCGTGTCGGTGTCGACCTGTACCCGTCGGAGATCGCGTTACCGCTGTCGGAGGTCACATCCTTCGACAAGTTCCTCGGCGGGAGCCCGACGAACGTTGCCGTCGCCGCGTCACGCTACGGTCACCGTTGCGCGGTGATCACTCGCGTCGGAGACGACGGATTCGGTGAGTATGTGCGGGTCGCCCTGCGCGGCTTTGGGGTGGACGACAGGTACGTTGGCACCGACCCCGTGCTCCGCACCCCGCTCGTGTTCCCGGAGATCTACCCGCCTGATCACTTCCCACTCCTCTTCTACCGGGAGCCGAAAGCGCCGGACATGAACATTGCGGCCCAGGATCTCGATCTCGATGCGATCCGGCGCGCCGACATTCTTTGGACCACCGGAATCGGGCTGTCCGATGAGCCGAGCCGGTCTGCCACGTTCGCGGCTCTGGAAGAGCGCGGACGCAGGCGACACACGGTCCACGACCTCGACTATCGAGCGGGTTTCTGGTCTTCGCTCGAAGATGCCGGGAGGTATCAGCGAATCGCCCTGGGTCTGGCCTCGGCGGCGGTGGGCAATCAGGAAGAATGCGCGGTCGCCGTCGGACCCGGTACGCCGGAGGAGCAGGCGGCACGACTGCTCGATCTGGGGCTCGAACTTGCCGTCGTCAAGATGGGTCCCGCCGGAGTCCTCATCATGTCGTCCGAGGGCACCGAACGGGTCGCCCCCCTCGATATCGACGTCGTGAACGGGTTGGGAGCCGGCGACGCGTTCGGCGGTGCCCTGTGTCACGGACTGCTGCTTGGCTGGGACGCCGTCTCGATACTGCATTTCGCCAACGCGGCGGGCGCCTACGTGGCGACACAACTGGCCTGTGCCGACGCAATGCCGACCGAACGACAGGTGCGAGCGTTGATGGATGATGTCGCATCTCGCATCGACACGTGCCGTGGGGCACGTGTCGCCGACCGAAGGGAGCATGCGTCGTGATCTGTGATGGAACCTTCGATCGTCTGGTGCACGTCCCCTCGGGGCAGCGCGGTACGGTCGCCGACACGATGGCGGCACGCCGTGGAGCCGGCACCGTCGAGCGGGTCATGGCGGCAACGACCGTTCCCGCCGTCCTCGGTGCCGAGCCGGAGAATGACCCCGACGTCACGCGCGAGGGCCGGCGGCAGGCCCTGCGAATCCCGCTCGTGTGTGGCCTTGTCGAGGGAGGGGCTCTGCTCGATCCCAAGGGTGACGATGTCCCGACTGCCGTCGAACGTGCGGTCCGATTACTTGAAGGAGGACGACATGGCCAGACGTTTCTATCCGGCAGAATCCAGTGGTAGCGAGACGAACACGGTGGAGATCACCGCAACCCGGGCAGGGTGGCGGTACTCGGGCCTGCGTGTCTTGCGCCTGGCGGCCGACACGACACACGAGTTGACCACCGGGACCACCGAGATGGCGATACTTCCGCTCTCCGGTGGGTTGACGGTCGAGGTGGAGTCGCGCTCCTTCCACCTCGATGGGAGAGCCGGTGTGTTCGCCGCGGTCACCGATTTCGCCTATGTGCCGATCGATACCGACCTGCGGATGACCACGCGCGGGCCGTGCGAGGTCGCTCTTTGTACCGCCGAGGCCACCCGGCGCATCGACCCGTATCGAGTCGCCGCTCAGGACGTCCGGATCGAGGTGAGGGGAGGGGGCGCCGGGACTCGCCAGATCAACAACTTCCTCAGCGCAGACGTAGCCGATGCCGACAAGCTCATCGCCGTGGAAGTGCTGACGCCTGAAGGTGGCTGGTCGTCGTATCCACCGCACAGGCACGACCGGACGAACGAGGCGGAGATCGAACTCGAGGAGATCTACTACTTCCGTATCGACGGCGAGAGCGGGTTCGGGTTCTTCAGCTGTTACACCGGCGACGGCGAGATCGACGACACGCTGAAGGTGCACGATGGCGACGTGTATCTCGTCCCACGGGGTTTTCACGGTCCGGCTGCGGCCGCTCCACGGCACCACATGTACTACCTCAACGTGATGGCGGGCCCATCTCCGGAACGCGCATGGCGATTCTGTGACGACCCCCGGCATGCATGGGTCCGCGACGCCCTGGAGCGACTTCCGGCGGACCCGCGTCTCCCGATGACCGGCGCCGAACCTGCTCGAAACCTCTGATGGAATGAAGAAACGGGACCTCCGCCATGCCCTCCCGTCGAGCGCAGGAGGGCAGAATCGGTGTGAGAGATCTTCTGCATCCCGATGCCGGCGGAGATCGGTGAGAGACCGTTCGCGAATCTGTCTCTCACCATGGGTAGGTTGACGCCATGACCGAAGAGATCCAGGAGCTGCGGGACCGGGCGCTGGCCGTGCTC
This sequence comes from Actinomycetota bacterium, assembly GCA_013152275.1. NCBI lineage: Bacteria > Bacillati > Actinomycetota > Actinomycetota bacterium. Next base: position 20,987 of record JAADGS010000035.1, read on the forward strand.
GCCCGCCTTGTCGGTGACGGGGCCACGTTTCGCCCCGGCCAGTGGGAGGCGATTCGCGCCGTCGTCGCCGACCGCAGGAAGACGCTCGTCGTGCAGCGAACCGGCTGGGGGAAGAGTGCCGTCTACCTGATAGCGACGAAGCTGCTGCGCGAATCGGGGAGCGGCCCCACCGTCATCGTGTCGCCTCTGTTGGCTCTGATGCGCAACCAACTCGAGATGGCCGACGCACTGGAGCTGAGGAGCGAGACGGTGAACTCGTCGAATCGAGACGAGTGGGATCGGGTCTACTCGGCCATCTCCGACGGCACGATCGATCTGCTGCTCATCTCACCGGAACGGCTGAACAATCCGACGTTCCGTAGCGAAGCCCTTCCCCGGCTGGCTCGCGACCTCGGGCTGCTCGTCGTCGACGAGGTCCACTGCATCTCCGACTGGGGCCATGACTTCCGTCCCGACTACCGGCGGCTGGGGAAGGTGGTGGCTTCGCTGCCGCACAACGTTGCGGTTCTGGGTACGACCGCCACTGCGAACGACCGTGTCGTCGAGGACGTGAAGCTGCAGCTTGGAGGGGACCTGGTCGAGATTCGTGGAGGGCTCGACCGCGAGAGCCTCATGCTCCAGATCATCGCCCTTCCCGATCGGGCCGACCGGCTCGCATGGCTCGCTGCGACGATCCCGCGTCTGGAGGGTTCAGGCATCGTCTACTGCCTCACGATCCGGGACGCCGAGCGTGTGGGCCGCTGGCTGGTCGGCAGGGGCATCGAGGCGGCCACGTACACGAGCCGCTCGGACGATGAGGCGCGCCTCGCCATCGAGGATCGGCTCCGGCATGGAACGCTGGACGTGGTCGTCGCCACTTCGGCTCTCGGGATGGGATACGACAACCCCAACATCCGCTTTGTCATCCACTATCAGTCGCCGGGCTCACCGGTCGCGTACTACCAGCAGGTCGGACGGGCCGGGCGCGCCGTCGACACGGCGTACGGGGTGCTGCTCACCGGCGAGGAGGACCGGGACATTCAGGACTACTTCATCCGTGTCGCCTTCCCCGGCGCCGAGGACGTGGATGCGGTGCTCACGCATCTCGGTGGGGCGGGCGGTGCCACGCTGACGAACCTCGAGAGCGTCGTCAACGTGCAGCGCACCCGCCTTGCGGGCCTGCTGAAGATCCTCGAGGTCGAAGGCGCCGTCTATCAGGAGGCAAGCAGGTGGTACCGGTCGGCGTCTCGCTGGACGTATCCGGTCGAGCGCATCGCCGGTGTGACGGCGGCGCGGCGCGCCGAGCAGGAAGCCATGGTGGAGTACGCGTCGACCGACCGGTGTCTCATGCAGTTCCTGCGACGCCGGCTCGACGATGCATCCGCCGAACCGTGCGGCCGGTGCGCGAACTGCGCGGGCAGTCCACTGCCGGAGGACATCCCGGCGGAGCTTCGATCCGAGGCGCTCCGGTTCCTCGATCGTATCGGTCTTCCGATTCCGCCCCGCAAGCGGTGGCCGCCCAAGATCGACGGGGCGGACGGGCTGCGCGAAACGCTGGAGGAGGGACGGGTCCTGTCGGTGTGGGGTGACCCGGGCTGGGCTCGAATGGCGCGCTCGGACAAGGACAAGGACCGGCGGTTCTCCGACGATCTCGTCGAGGCGCTCGCGGCGATGGTGGACGGTTGGGATATGGATCCGGCTCCGGCGTGGCTCACCTGGGTGCCGGCATTCGGAGGTGGGGGCCCGGTCGCCGACTTCGCCCTCCGCCTGGCCGCCAGGCTGGGCCTTCCGGCGGTGCCCGCCGTGAGAAAGGTCGTGGAGACACCGCTGCAGAAGACGATGCGCAACAGTTTCCAGCAGGCCCGCAACGTGCTGCACGCCTTCGAAGTGACACAGGTACGTGCCGATCCGGTGCTGCTGTTCGACGACACGGTCGATACGCGCTGGACCTTCACCGCGGTCGGGGCCCGGCTTCTGCACGCCGGTTCCGGCCCGGTCTACCCTGTGGCTCTCGTGGACACTTCGGGGGCACGTTGATGACGATGACCGAGGATGCCAAGGCCGCCGTGGTCTTGGCATCGTCGCTCGGTCGGCGGGACCGTCCCGCCTTGCCGCCGGCGCTGTGGCGTCGTCTCGTGCAGGCCCTACAGGATGCCGGGTTGCGCCCCGGGGACCTGTTTCGCTCCGACGTCGACGCGATCGGCAAGGCCGCGATCCCCGAGGAGCTCGCCGAACGGATCCGCGTGCTCATCGAGGACACCGTCGCCGTCGTTGTCGAGATCGACACGCTGGCGGGCAAGGGGATCCGACCGGTCACGATCGAGGACGCCGCCTATCCGGACCGGTACAGGTCGAAGTTGGGCACCCAGGCTCCACCGGTGCTGTTCGTGGTCGGCGACCGGACGCTTCTCGAGCGCGACGGGGTCGGAATCGTCGGGTCCCGCAACGTGGACGAGGACGGCGCCGGCGTCGCCGGGAGGCTGGCCGAAGAGGCCGCCCGGGCGGGGCGGACGGTCATCTCGGGTGGCGCGAGAGGCGTCGACCGGTTGGCGATGGCTGCGGCGTTCGAGGCCGGCGGTTCGGTCGTCGGCGTCCTCGCGGACTCCCTGGCGGGCCGGATCCGAAAGCCCGATACGCTGCGTGCGCTCGACAGCGGCCGGATCTGCCTGATCACCCACCAGCACCCCGGTGCAGGGTTCGGTGCCGGCGCCGCGGTGGCCCGCAACAAGCTGATCTACGCCCTCGCGAAGCTGACGGTGGTCGTGGCCGCAGACAGGGGGCGCGGTGGCACGTGGGAGGGTGCGAGCGAGGCCCTGCGGTCCGGCTACGGGAGGGTGGCGGTGTGGCGCGGCGGCGGCGAGGGGCCGGGCAACGCGGCGCTGCAGGAGCGTGGTGCCGAGCCGATTCGGGCCGTGGGGGAGCTCTGTGACCTCGTTGATGCCGACACTCCGGAACCGCCCGCGCAGATGTCGATGCTCGAGTGAACCTCCGACACGTGGGCGATGCGGGAATCCTGCCGTTCGGTCATGATGCCATGGCGCCCGAAAGGTCGGTGGAGCCGTCGACCCGTTCGATGCGGCCGTCCTGCCTGCGGCGATCGGCTCGGGCCGGGTGATGATCGGCGTTCGGAACGGGGGAGGCTCGACCCTCGTTGATCGAGCGACGTGGCCGCCTGGGGTGCGGAGTTGCCGGGAGGGTCACCTGTGAAGCAGGTCCATGTCTTCCCGCCCGCCTCACGCCGTGGGCTGCGCGGGATTCCTCACATGTGTGCCGTGGAGGCGATCCCATCACAGCATTTCTGATACTCATTATCTATAGTGCAATCATCGTTGTAAGACCCTATGATCGTCGATGACAGGTGATGAGGTGGCAGTGACCGGAAGCGAGCAGTAATGGGAGGCTTCGTCGCACCCGGGTTCGAGCCGGTATCCGAGGTGTTCGCTCGGCACCTCAGGGATGGCATCGAGAAAGGCGCAGCGGTGGCGCTGTACCGCCATGGCCGGCTGGTCGTCGACCTCTGGGGTGGTGAGGCCCGGCCGGGTGAGCGTTGGGCCGAGGACACCGTCGTGCCCGTCTTCTCCACATCCAAGGGAGCGGTGGCGCTGGTGGTCCAACTCCTGTGCGATCGCGGCGTCCTGGCGGTGGATCGGCCTGTGGCGGCCTACTGGCCGGAGTTCGGGGTCAACGGCAAGTCGACGATCACCCTCGAGCATGTTCTGACCCACACCGCCGGTCTGCCCTCGGTCCCCGACTACCAGGAGATCGTCACCCACGACTCGCCCGAGGGGTGGGATCGTCGTGAAGAGATCGTCTCCCGACTCGCCGCGGCAGCCCCCGAATGGGAGCCGGGATCGCGGCCCGGGTATCACGCCATCACCTTCGGGTGGCTCATCGGTGAAGTGGTGCGACGGGTGACGGGGCGTCCGATCGGAGACGTGTTCGCCACCGAGATCGCCCGGCCGCTCGGAATGGACACCTGGCTCGGGATACCGGCGGAGATCACTGATCGGGTCGGCCATCTCATCGCGCCGCTTCCCCCCTCCGACCCCGAAGAGGCCGAGCTGCTCGCCCGGGTGCTGAGCCCGGAAACGGTTACCGCGCGCGCCCTCATGGTCGGCCCGAGCGGCGGGCTCGATCACGTCGCCGAAGTGGCCAACAGCCCGCTCTTCCTGCAGGCGGAGATACCCGCCGGCAACATGGTCACCGACGCCCGGAGCGTTGCCCGCATGTACGCCATGCTCGTGGCCGGCGGTTCCCTCGACGGGGTTCGGATCGTGTCCGAAGACTCGATCACCGAACACACCCGGGTTCGGGTGGAAGCCTACGATGAGGTGCTCATGAAGGACCGGCGCTACGCCCTGGGATACATGCTCCAGGCCGAGCCGATCGGGCGGTTCGGTCCCAACCCAAACGCTTTCGGTCATCCCGGAATGGGAGGGTCGGTCGGATTCGCCGACCCTCGAGCCGGGGTGAGCTTCGCATATGTGATGACCCAGATGGTTCCGGCGCTCGACACGGACGAACGGTCGCGGGCCCTGGTGGATGCCGTCTACGAAAGCCTGGAGGCCGAGAGGTGAACCGACCATGAAGATGCGGATGAACCAGGCCATCGCCCGGGCGTTGGCCGACGAGATGCGAGCCGACCCGTCCGTGGTCGTGTTCGGGGAAGACGTGGCCGAGGCCGGCGGCGTCTTCAAGACGAGCGTGGGACTGCTCGACGAGTTCGGTCCCATGCGGGTGCGAAACACCCCGATCTCGGAGCTGGCGATCGCCGGAGCGGCCGTCGGAGCCGCCGCCGCCGGGCTGCGGCCGGTGGCCGAGATCATGTTCGTCGACTTCATCGGGCTGGCCCTGGACCCGATCGTCACCCAGGGCGCGTTCATGCACTACCTCTCCAACGGATCGGTCACTGCCCCGCTGGTCATCAGAACCACGGTGGGATCCGGTCGGGGCATGGGAGCGACCCACTCCCGCACGCTGGAGTCCTGGTTCCTGCAGGCGCCGGGACTGAAGGTGGCGGCGGTATCGAGCCCCCGGACCGCCTACGGGTTGTTACGAGCCGCCATCCGCGATGACGCTCCGGTGGTGATGCTCGAGCCAAAGATGCTCTACGGGAAACGAGAGGACTTCGAGCCCGGAGACGACGCCATCATCCCCCTCGGCCGCGGCGAGGTCGTTCGCTCCGGGAGCGACGCCACCGTGGTCACGCTCGGACCGACCGTCGATGTCGGGACACGGGTGGCCGATGAATCGGCAGCCTCGCTGGAGGTGATCGACCTCCGGTCGATCCGGCCGTGGGACGAGGATCTCGTTTGTACATCGGTGCGCAAGACGGGCCGGCTCGTGATCGTGGAAGAAGGCCCCCACACCGGCGGCTGGAGCAACACCGTGGCCGCAACCGTCGGCGTCGAGCTGTTCGGAGAGATGAGGGCACCCATCTTCCGCATCACCAGCCCGGACGTTCCGGTTCCTTTCGCCCGGCGGCTCGAGACCGAGATGTACTTCCCGTCGCCGACCTGGGTGGGACCGGCCGTGGAGCGATTCCTCGACACCGACCAGGTGCCGCCCTTGTGGTGGCAAACCGAGCGAGGGGAGGCGAGCTGATGGCCATCATCGCCAAGACGGGGCCGAGCAGCACGTTCGATGGTTCATCGGCCCTCGAGCGGAGGGAAGCGGTGCGGTCCGACCGGGTCGCCCGATACGAGCGTATGGTCGAGATTCGCCTGGTGGAGCAACGCATCAGAGACCTGCTGACGGAGGGACACGCCTGGGGCACCACCCACTCGTGTGACGGGCAGGAAGCGGTCGCCGTCGGCATCGCGGCCGCGGCCCGTCCGACGGACCTGGTGGTCGGCTCCCACCGCGCCCATGGGCTGGGAATGGCTCTCGGGATGTCACCCGAGGCGATCATCGCCGAGATAATGGGGAAGAGCGACGGCGCAGTGGGCGGGACCGGTGGGTCCGCCCATCTCACCGACACGACGATCGGCCTGCTGTACACGGTGACCCTCATGGGCGCCGGCATCCCGGTGACCGTCGGGAACGCCATGGCCATTCAGGTGACGGGGAGCGACGCCGTGGCGATCTCGGTGTTCGGGGACGGTGCCGCCAACATCGGGGCGTTTCACGAAGGTCTCAACCTGGCGTCGGTGTGGAAAGTGCCGGCGGTGTTCGTGTGTGAGAACAACCATTACGGCGAGTACTCGCGGTATGACAAGACCACGCCGATCACCATCATCGCCAAGCGGGCCGAGTCGTATGCGATGCCCTGGCTCCATGTGGATGGTCAGGACGTCGATGCGGTCGCCGCGGCCATCGAAGAGGCGATCGACCGGGCTCGCCGAGGCGGCGGTCCAACGCTCGTGGAGGCAAAGACGTACCGCTACCAGGGACACAACCGCACCGATCGGGCCGTCTACCGGCCCGAAGGCGAGTTGGAGGAATGGCTGGCACGTGATCCGATCACGATCCTGGGTGAGCGACTCGTCACCGAGGGTCTGCTGGATGCTGCCGGCATCGACGAGATCCGGGCCCGCGGCGAGCAGCGGGTCGAAGCCGCGGTGGAGTTCGCATTCGCCAGTCCCGAGCCGGACACCGCGGCGATGTTCCGCTACGTGTATCCGAAGGAGGTGGACGCATGATGGTGACCGTCAAGCTGCCCAAGCTCGGTGAACTCGCCGAGCGGGCGGTACTCCTCGAGTGGTGTTGCGCTCCCGGCGACGTCGTCGAGGTGGGTCAGGTGCTTGCCGAACTCGAGACCGACAAGGCAACGAGCGAGCTTCCCGCCCCCGTGGCGGGGAAAGTGGTCGAGCTGCTTGCCGCGATCGATGACGAGCTGACGGTGGGGGACCCGTTGGTCAGGATCGAGGCCGCATGAGTGATCGGATGACAGGCCGCATCGCCCTGATCACCGGAGGTGGGTCCGGCATCGGGGCCGCCACCGCCCGGCTCTTGGCCCGTGAGGGTGCCGACGTCGTGGTGGTCGAGCACCCCGATCGCTATTCCCAGGCTCTGCCCGTGGCCGAGGACATACGCCGGACGGGTCGGCGGGCGCTGATCGCCCTGGCCGACGTCGCCGACGAGAAGGCGGTCCGTGACGTGTTCGAGACCGCCGCCGGCGAACTCGGAGTTCCCGATTGCGTGGTGGCTGCCGCGGGAGTGGCCGGCCACCCCGATCATGCCGGTCTCGGCTCCCTGGTGGACCTGGATACGGAACAGTGGCAGTTCGTTCTCGACATCAACCTCAACGGCGTGTTCTTCACCATCCGTGAGGGTGCCCGGCGGATGATCGATGCCTCACGACCCGGTTCGATCGTGACGCTGGCCTCGGTGGCCGCAAAGATCCCGACTGCCGGGGTCTACTCGGTATCGAAGGCTGCGGTGTGGATGCTGACCAAGGCCCTGGCACTCGAGACCGCTCCTCACGGAGTGCGGGTGAATGCCGTCGGCCCCGGGTATATTCGGACGCCGATGCTGGACGATGCCGCCCGGCTCCGTGGTGGTGTCGCCGAAGACTGGTTCACCGAATGGAAGTCACGAATCCCGATCGGGCGACTGGGAGAGCCCGAAGACGTTGCGCTCACCGTCCTCTTTCTGGCGAGCGACGACGCACGCTACCTGACGGGCTCCCTGCTGCATCCCGACGGTGGCATAACGGCGAGGTATGCCGGTGGCTAGAGGAGGGGAATCGCCCATGACCGATGCCTTGATCGTCTGGATCGCCGACCTCGGCGAGGATGGGGTGGGAGTCGCCGGGTCGAAGATCGCCAAGCTCGGGTCTCTGCGGACGCTGGGAGTGAAGGTTCCCAGGGGTTTCGCGCTCACCACCCATGCCTACCTGCAGTTCATACGCGAAACGGGGCTTCGCAACGCCATCGAGAGATTCCTCGGCGAGGTTGACGATCCCGATGATATCGACCAGGTGGAAGCGGCCGCCGAGTCCATCCGCCGGGCGTTCCACGCGGCGCCGATCCCGCCCATCATCGGCGCCGCCGTCGAGGAGGCGTACGAGCTGTTGTCGGATGAATGCCGTGATCTCAACGTTCCGGTGGCGGTGCGCAGCTCCGCAACCGGTGAGGACGGGGCAGAGGCCTCGTTCGCCGGGCAGTTCGAGACGGTTCTCGGAGTGAGCGGCGTCGGGGACGTTCTCGACGCGGTGAAGGTCTGCTGGGCCAGCTTGTACAACGGTCGAGCCGTCTCGTACCGGTTGCACCATGACCTGGACCACGCGTCGAGTCCGATGGCCGTGGGGATCATCGAGCTGATCCACGCCCGCTCGTCGGGAGTGGCGTTCTCGATCCACCCGGTCAGCGGCAAGCGCGACAGGATGGTCATCGAGGCGAACTGGGGATGGGGCGAAGCGGTCGTTCAAGGTTTGGTGACCCCGGATCATGTCGAGATCGGCAAGAGCGACCGGAGGGTGCTCACCTATCAGGAGCACACCAAGGTCGTGGTCTCCAGTTTCGACTATTCCCAGGGGAGGGTGGTGCAGGTGCCGATGCCGAGCCGCCTGGCGAACCGGCGCGTCCTGGACGAGGAGGAACTGGACACCATCGTCGACGCGGTCCTCGAGATCGAGGCGCACTACGGCTACCCGGTCGACGTCGAATGGGTGATCGGGCGCTACCGGCGGGTTGGTGAGCCGGTCGTGATCGTGCAGACCCGGCCGGAGACCGTCCACGCTCCGGCACCGTCCCGGGCTCGGCTGGGCTTCGATGTCGCCTCGATCGCTCGCCGTACCGTGTTGAGCCGTTCCGAGGATGGTTGATCGCCCGATCGGCCGAGCCGACATCGCCGGGTATCGGGGCATCCTGTGTGATCTGGACGGTGTCGTGCTTCGGGGCGGCCGGCTCCTCGACGGAGCGGTGCGGTTCGCCGAGATCGTCGCCGACCTCGGGGTGCCGCTGGTATTCGTCACCAACGGTTCCTGGCCGAAGGAGCAGGTCGTCGGCGAACTGGCTGCGGCCGGGTGGTCGATCGAGCCCCACGACATCGTGAATTCGGGCGACAGCATCGCCTTGGAAGCCAAAGGCTCGAATCAACCGCTGGTGGCGGCGGGGGGACCGGGCCTGCCGGTGGCGCTGGCTGCGGCCGGGATCGTCGTCGCGGCGCCCGAGGAGTTCCCACTCACCGGCGTGTCCGGGCCGATCGTATACGCGGTCACCGGAGAGCAGTTGTTCTCCTACGAATCGTTGACCTGGATCTACCGGCTGGTCGACGCCGGCCTGGAGCTCCTCTTCCCATCGGATGAGCGGTACTTTCCGCTGGCAGACGGCCTCGGTCCGGGCGGGGGACCGTTTCTCGCCGCACTCCGGGAGATGGTGCCCGGGGCCCGGGTCCGGATCTGCGGCAAACCGCACCCGCCGATGGTGGCCGCGGTCGGGAACCGGCTCGGGGGCGAAGGCCCCTTCTTGATGATCGGGGACAACCCCGATGTCGATCTCGTGTTTGCGCACGCCAACGGCTGGGACTGTCTGCTGGTCGCCACCGGAGCGGGGACGCCGGAGCGCATCGCCGCGTCGACGGCCCGCTTCACCGCGGCCGGGCTGGCCGCGGTGGCCGACACCCTCGAGGCGTGATCAGGCTCCGAGCATCTCCCGGAGGGCGTCGCGTCGCGCCGCGTCGACGAGCTCGAGGGTGACTCCCGACGGGAGCGTGACGTACACGAAGCTCGTGGGCCGGTCTTCGGGGCCCTCGTAACGCAGGGTGACGGTGGCCCCCCGATCGACCATGTGCCGGGTGGCGGCGGGGAGATCCTGCACCCAGTAGCCGAGATGCCAGGTCGTGGGCGCCAGCTTGCCTCCGGCGGGGGCGTCCACCAGCTCGATGTGGGGCGGGCCTTCGAGCGAGTAGACGAAGCGCAGTTCGGCGTCGAAGGGGCCGTCGGGGCTCATCATCGGTCGGTTCCTGGTTTGGATCGGCGTCCACCGTATGCCGAAGTCTTCGAGGTCGGCCATGGCCGCTTCCAGATCCTCGACTCCGACCCCGATGTGATACGGGCCTTCGAATTCCATCGTGTTCTGCTTTCCTTCCGACAGTGTTGCTATAGAAATGATATGATCCTACATGATTACTATGGCATGTAGTCGATAGAGCCCTCGGAAGGAGGCTGCGGATGCCGAAAGTCGTGCCCGTCGACGAGTTTGTTGATCCGGAGTGGTACCCGGGGTGGCGAGATCTCGAACCAGGTATCAAGGTCTTTGACGCGATCGGCCCGTTCCGAAAGGAGGATGAAGCAGGGTTCTGGATCCTCGACTTCCATCATCCCTACGGTTTCTGCCCGCTCTCCTTCGGGCTCCTCGAGGTGGGCGCCAAGCTCACCCAGATCGTTGCGGAGCGCATCCCGCTGCCACCGGGTCGTGGCTTGACGGTACGGATGGCCGGGGTTCACTCATATGCCAGCGAGGTGCCCGTCACCTCTCCGTGGCTCATCGGTGAGCGAGCCAAGCGAGCGATGAAGTCCATCCCCGCCATGATCGCCTCCTTTCCGGACGACTGGGCGGCGGCGGTGGAGGAGCTGAAAGCCGGGCTGGAGCGGTTCGAGTCGCTCGACGTCGACTCGCTCGACCCCGCCGAGCTGGCCGCCTACCTCACTGAGGCATACGACTTCCTCGAGCGGGCATGGGAGATCCACTTCGAGCTGATGTACCCGCTGCTGGCGAACTACGCCGGCTTCCTCGGGGTGTGCGCCGAGCTCGGGATCGACGCCAGCCAGGCTCCGGCGTTTCTCCAGGGCGAAGACACCAAGATCATGGCGGTCGACCGCGAGTTGTGGAACCTCGCCGACCGGGCCCGCGAGGAGGGGATCGATTCGATCTTCGCCGCGCACGAGGCGGAAGAGCTGAAGGCGGCTCTCGAGGCGGACCCGGCTGCCGCGACCTGGCTGGCGGAGTTCAACGAGTTCCTCCAGCGGGACGGGTGGCGGATCGAGGGCATCGTCAACCCGATGCTTGCCCCGTGGATCGAGGATCCCACCCCGCCGCTCGGTACGATCAAGACCTTCCTCGGCGCCGAGGAACGGTTCGACTTCGACGCGGCGCGGGAAGCGACGATCGCCGAGCGTGAGCAGCTCGTGGCGGAGACGCGCGATCGGCTCACCGTCGAAGAGCGGGAGGTCTTCGACGGGGCCCTGGCCGCGGTTCGGGCGGTCAACTTCGTCTGGTGGAACGAAGAGCACAACTACTACATCGACCTGCGCGCCCACATTCCCTACCGGCGTCTGGCGATGGCGGTGGTCACCGCCGCCGGTGCTCCCGATCCCGACGATGCGTTCTATTTGTTCGTTCAGGAGCTGCACGAGCTGGCGGCGGGTCGACGCCGGTGGAGCGAGCTGGCGGATCTGGTTGCGGCCCGCCGCACGTTCTACGCCGATTCGATCGCCAAGCGGGCCGAGATGCCGAAGATACTCGGCACCGTGCCCGAGACCATCACCGATCCGGTGGTGGCGGAGATCTACGGCATGGGGGACGCCTTCTTCGCCGCCCTGGATGCGGACGGGAGCGACGTCTCGGAGCTGGTCGGGATACCCGCCGCCCCCGGCAAGGTGCGGGGAAGGGTGCGGGTGCTCCACAGCGCCCAGGAACTCCATCGGATCGAGGAGGGAGAGGTTCTCGTGTGTGAGGCCACGTCCCCCAACTGGACTCCGGCCTTCGGAAAGATCGCCGGCTGTGTCTGTGACACCGGTGGAAGCCTGACCCACGCGGCCATCGTCAGTCGCGAGTACCGGATCCCGGCAGTCACCGGATGTGCGGTGGCGACCCAGGCCCTCGGTGATGGTGATCTCGTCGAAGTCGACGGCACCGCCGGAGTGGTGCGGATCATCGAACGCGCCTGACGAATACGCCGGCAGTGACATGAGATCTTTCGCGACGATTTCGTGGGCGAAACAAAATGATTCCTATATGGACCATCATCATGACAGTGATATGTGTAGGATAGATACATGTTGTACCCGTCTTGGAGGAGGCGAGCCATGAAACGACCCGCGAAATGGGCTCTGCTGCTGGTATTCGTGCTGGTGGCGGCGGCCTGCGGAGGAGCCGCCGAGAGCACCGGATCCACCGATACCACTGCCGCAACCGACACCACCGCCGCAACCGACACCACCGCCGCAACTACCGAATCGACTGCCGAGACGGCCGCTGCGGCGCCGGTCGAGCTGCCGACCGTCAAGATCGGCTCCGTCAACAGCCTGACCGGGCCGTTTCCGTTCCCGGAGGCCTCGGCGGCGGCTGCGGCGGTATTCGATCGGTACAACGATGATCCGGCACGCGCCTTCGACATCGAGTACATCATCGAGGACGACGCAGCCGACCCGGCAATCGCCACCCAGGCGGCTCGCAAGATCGTGTCCCAAGACGGCGTGGTACTCGTGGCGGGGGGTGCCAGCCTGCTCGATTGCATCGTGGACGGCGCCTACTACGCCGAGAACGGTGTCTACTCGATCCCGGGAACCGGCGTCGACGAAGGGTGTTTTGCATCCCGGAACATCGCCCCGGTCAACACCGGTCCCTGGCTGGGCCTGGTGGTATCGCTCTATTTCACGTCCGAGATCCTCGGTCATGACAAGATCTGTTACGTCCAGTTCGACACCGGCTCGGGCGCCGAAGCCCGAGCGGCCGCGGTGGCCCGTTGGGAGGCGATCACCGGCAAGACGCTGGCGTCTCTCGACCTCTACCCGCCCGGCGACGACCTGACTCCGTATGTGGTCAAGGCCATGGACACCGGCTGTACGGCTGTGTTCGAAGGCGGCCTCGACTTCACCGCCATCGCCTGGGACCAGGCCGTGGCCACCCAGGGCGCCACGTTCGATTCGGTGCACTTCACGTCGGCGTACACGTCGGGGGTGGCCGAAGCCATCCCGAATCCGGCCACACCGACGTACGCCAACTCGGAGTTCGAGCCGTTCACCGAGGTCGACTCTCCGGCACTGGCCGATTGGCGCGGACTCATGGAATCCGCGGACGTCCCGCTCACCTCGTTCGCCGAGGGCGGGTACCTGGCAGGCTTGATCGCGATCGACGTCATCGAGAGCGCCGGCATCACCGCCGACGACGACACGGCGACGCAACGCTCCAAGATCGAGCAGGCGTTGCTGACGATGAAGCCGTTCGAGCATCCGATGCTCGGCGTTCCGTTCGTGTTCGGCGATGCCGAGAAGCACAACCCGAACTACGCGTCGAAGTTCGTTCAGCTCGTCGATGGCGAGTGGGTGACGGTTACCGACGAGTTCGTCGTACTACCGGATGAATCCTGAGCCGGTGGACCGGGGAGGGCCGGCGTTGAACCGGCCCTCCCCGGACCGGCACGGAGAAGTGCTCCAGCATGTTTGATGCTGCCATATCCGGCATTCCGTCAGGGGGAGCCTATGCCCTCATCGGGGTGACCGTCGTCCTGCTGTATCGGATGACGGGCACGCTCAACTTTGCGGCCGCCGTCACCGGTGCCTTCGGGGCGTTCACCGTCGTGGCGATCAACGGCGCCGGCGTCGGTCTCGGGGTGGCCGTCCTCGTCGGGATGATCGTTGGTGGCATCGTTTCCGGGCTGCTGGGCGTCGTGGCAGCCTTTCTCTTCTCCGACCACGACGAGATCTCGCGTTCGGTCGTCACGATCGCCATGGCGATCGGGCTGTTCGCCGTGGCGTTTCGTATCTTCGGAGACCAACCGCGGGCCTTTCCCCCGCTGTTCGGAGGATCGAACATCACTGTCGGAGGTGTCGTCCTGCCGACCTCGAACCTCGTGTCGGCGGCTCTTGCCCTCGGGCTTGCGGTTGGGATCAACGCCGTGTTGACTCGCACCCGTCTCGGCCTCAAGTACCAGGCACTGAGCGTTCGGGCGGCGACGGCCGAGGGTCTCGGTGTGCCGGTGCGGGGCCTGCTCGTCGGGGCCTGGGCCTTCTCCGGGTTCGTCGCGGCGTTCGCCCTCACCCTGGCGGCCCCGACCCGGCAGGCGGACATGACCTCACTCGGTCTCCTCGTGATTCCGGCGTTCGCCGCTGCCCTGATAGGTGGCTTCCGGTCGTTCACCTGGATCGCCGTCGGTGGGATCACCCTGGGTGTGTTCGAGGCGCTGGTGATACGCGTGAGGCCGCTCGCGACGTACCGCAGCGCGCTTCCGTTCGTCGTGATCGTCGCGCTGTTGCTGTGGACCCAGCGCCGGGCGATCTGGGATGAGGCTCGATGATCGGATCACTGTCTGCCCGCGTGCCGATCCGGCCGACGCATCCCATCGGCCTGGCCCTGGGAGTGGCCGCCGTCGGGTTCGTGATCTGGCTTCCGGAGTTCTGGACGTACCTGTTCATCGGGGCGGTGGTCAGCGCGCTCGTCGCGGCGAGTGTCGGCGTGGTCTACGGCAGCGCCGGGCTGGTATCACTCTGCCAGCTCACGTTTGCGGCAATTGGAGCCTGGACGATCGGGTGGCTGAACGTTCATACCGGGATCCCGTTTCTGGCCTTGTTGTTGATCGGCGGAATCGCCGCGGTGCCGGTCGGGTTGGTGATCGGCCTGCTGTCCCTTCGTCTCCGGGGGATACACCTGGCCGTCGTCACCATGAGTTTCGCCGTGGCGAGCACGGTGGTGCTCCGCCAGATCGAGTTCCCCGGATCGCTGAGCAACCAACCCGTCCGACGCCCCGAGCTGTTCGCCAGTGAGAACGGGTACTTCCTGCTGGCGGTGGCCGTTCTGGTCGTGATCTTTGTCGCCCTGAACGCGATGCGGAAGAGGCCGGTCGGTCTCGCCTGGCGTGCCGTGCGCCACAGCGAGCGTGCGGCGGCGGCGTTGGGTTTGAACGTTCCCCTCTCCAAGCTGATCGCCTTCGCGGTGGGGGCATTCATCGCCGGAGTTGCCGGAGGTCTCCTTGTCGGTCAGAACGGCACCGTCAGCTTGCGGAGCTTCGAGGTGCTCGACTCGCTCGTCATCTTCACGGTCGCAGTCATGGTCGGGGCCGACTATCTCGAGGGTGCGGTCATGGCGGGGTTGTTCGCGACAGTCGTTCCCGAGCTCTTCCGGAACTGGAGCATTCCGCTGGACGTGGTTCCGATCCTGTTCGCCATCGGCGCCATCGATATTCTTCGCCGGGGAGGGGACGGGATCAGCGGGCAGCTTCGCCGGCGCATGCGAACCTGGCGAGGTGCCGCAACACGGGAAGAGGCGGTGGCCGGGGAGCCGGCACCAGCCGGTGTCATCGTGCCGGTGCAGGACGGTCCGGTCGGCGCGGCACGGCCGCCGGAGCTGACGATCGAGGGCCTGAGCGTGAGGTTCGGGGCGGTGCGAGCACTCGACGGCGTGAGCCTCACCGTGCCGGCCGAATCTGTCGTCGGCCTGATTGGGCCAAACGGGGCGGGAAAATCTACGCTGGTCGATGTAGTGACCGGGTTCGTTCGCGGCGAACACGGTGTGGTCATGCTCGGGGGACGCTCACTGAATGGCCTCCCTGCACACTCCCGCGCGAGGAGCGGTTTGCGACGCACGTTTCAACAGGGAAGGGCGATTCCGGGGCTGACGGTCGAGCAGTACCTTCGCCTCGGCTCGAACGGGAGCGCCACCGACGCCGACCTCGATCGGGTCATCGACGCGCTCGGCTGCCCCGGCCGATCGGTGCGTATCGAGGAGATCGACATGCCGACTCGCCGCCTGGTGGAGGCCGCGGCCTGTTTTGTCGCAAGTCCGAAACTGGTCCTCCTGGACGAACCGGCGGCGGGTCTCGGTGAGGCGGAATCGGCCCGGCTCGCCAGGAGCATTGCCTCGCTCCCGGAGCTGTTCGGCTGTTCCGTTCTCCTGATCGAGCACGATGTGGAAGTCGTCCACGCCGCCTGTGACTATGTCACCGTGCTGGATTTCGGGAAGGTGATCGCCCAGGGCCCACCCGCGGAAGTCTTCTCATCTCCCGAGGTGATGAGCGCGTTCCTCGGAAAAGTCGGGGTGGCGCCATGAGCGCTCTGCTCCGGGTCGAGGATCTTCACGTGGACCGGGGAGGATTCCCGGTCGTCCGGGGGGTGGGGCTCGAAGTGTGCGAAGGATCGATCGCCGTTCTCCTCGGGAACAACGGTGCCGGCAAGTCGACCACCCTCGACGGGATCGCCGGGGCAATTCCGGTGGCCGGGGGCCGGGTGACCCTGTCCGGGCTCGAGATCACCCAGAGCCGGCCCTACCAGCGAGCCCGGTTGGGACTCGCCTATGTCGAGCAGGGGAAAGCGGTCTTTCCCGCCCTCACCGCCGAAGAGAACGTCATGGTGGCGGCTCCCCGAGGGCGGGCGCTCGAAGCCTTGGCGATGTTTCCGGAGCTTCACGATCGACGGAGGACTCCGGCCGGTTTGTTGAGCGGCGGCGAGCAGCAGATGCTGGTTGTCGCCCGAGCTCTCTCGCTGCAACCCCGGGTCCTGCTCCTCGACGAGATCTCCTTCGGGCTTGCCCCGGTTATCGTGCTCCGGCTGATGGCGGCGGTGCGCCGCCTGGCCGACGACGGCATGGCGGTGCTCCTGGTCGAGCAGTTCGCCTCGCTGGCCCTCGAGGTGGGCGATCGGGCGTACGTCCTCAACAAGGGCACGATCGAGTACGAGGGTCCCTGCCGAACTCTCATCGAACATCCGGAGATACTCCACACCGCCTACCTGGGAATCTCCCCGGTGGCGCTCTCCGCCGATGCCGGTTTCGACGCCGACTCGGGTCGGGTCGGGTCCCGGTCGACTGGGGGTGCGTGAGTGGAGCGTCGAGGTGTCTTCATCGCCGGGGACTGGGCGGGATCGGGGCCGCCGGTCGAGATTCGTGATCCCGCGGATGCTCGTGTTGTCGTCGCGACGGTCATGACCGGATCGCCCGATGATCTCCGAAATGCGGTCGCAGCCGCCCAGGCGGCGGTCTCCTGGCAGGTGACGTCCCCTCAGGAGCGCGCCGGCTACCTGTCGACGGCCGCCCGGCTGCTGCGCGAACGGGCGGAAAGGATCGCGGCCGAACTGGTCTCGGAGGAGGGCAAGACGCTCCGCGAAGCCGGCGGAGAGGTCATCCGGTCCGCCGCCACCCTCGAATACCACGCCGGTCAAGCCCTCCGGGCCCAAGGTGAGGTGCTCGCTCCGATCCGGCCGGGGGCGTTGACCGTGACGCGGCGCCGACCGGTGGGACCGGTGGCGGTGATCTCACCGTTCAACTTCCCGATGCTGGTTCCCGCATGGAAGATCGGGCCGGCGCTGGCCCACGGCAACACCGTCGTCTGGAAGCCTTCTTCACTGACACCCCTGACCGCCATCAACTTGACAGAAGCGTTCCACGACGCCGGTCTTCCCCCCGGTGTACTCAACATGGTGGTGGCCTCCGGCAAGGCCGCGGCAGGGAGCCTCATCGGTGCTCCCGGTATCAAGGCGTTGACATTCACCGGTTCCACCACGGCCGGACGCACCATCCAAGCGCGCCTCGGCGGGCTCGACACCAGAGTGCAGCTCGAGATGGGGGGGAACAACGCGGCGATCGTGTTCGACGGCGTCGACGTTGCCCAGGTGGCGGCCGAGATCATCAAGGGAGCGCTGGCGGGATCGGGTCAGCGCTGCACCGGAATCCGGCGTGTCATCATCGCCGGTCGGGTCGCGGGAATCGAGGACGCGTTGGTGGCAGAAGCCGGCAGGTGGCGCGTCGGACCGGGGATGGACCCGAACTCCGACATGGGCCCGCTGGTGAGCGCCGCGGCCCGGCGTGATGTCCTCGCCGGGCTGGAGCGGCTGGTGGGGGCAGGTGCCACGATCGTCACGGCGGACCGTACGGTCGAGGACGAGGTTTGGGAGCATGGCCATTTCGTGGCGCCGGCGATTGTCTCCAATCTGGATCCGGACGACGATCTGGCGTGCGAGGAGATCTTCGGTCCCGTCTTGAGCCTGTATCGGGCGGATACTCGGGACGAAGCCTTCCGACTGGCCAACGCCACCCCGTTCGGGCTCTCCCATGCCGTGTTCTCTCCCGAGATCGACGATGCCCTCGCCGCGGCGGATTCCCTCGAGGCGGGCATGGTCCATGTGAATGCGTCAGGCGGGGTCGCCCCCCACGTTCCCTTCGTCGGGTGGGGTGATTCCGGGTTCGGTCCGGCCGAGCAAGGCGAGACCGCCGTCGAATTCTTTACGCGAACTCAGGTCATCAATGTTCACGGTGCCCGGTTTGTCTGAGTCCGCCGTGGCACTTCTCGGAGCCGGCCGTTACCGGACCGTCCTGTTCGATCTCGACGGCACCGTATACATCGACGGCAAGGCGCTTCCGGGCGTCCCCGCCTTTGTGGAGGAGGCGCGCCGAGCGGGGCATCGAGTCGGCTTTCTCACCAACATGTCCTATCGATCCCGGGAGTGGTGCTTGGACGTCCTCCACCAGGTCCAGGTCGAAGCGAAACCGGATGAACTGATAACCACCGTGGACGTGATGGTGGAAGTTCTCCGCTCCAGAGGGATGAAGAAGGTGGCCGCCATCGGCTCAGACGAGTTCCGGTCGCAACTCTCCCGGGCGGGGGTGCAGGTCGGAGACCTTCTCGCGGGGCCGATCCACGATCCGGATGCACTCGTTGTCGGAATGTGGCCGGGAGCCTCCCGGGAGTCGATCGCCGCTGCGGTCGGCCTGATCAGCAACGCGGTTCCGGTCTTCGCGACGTCGGGAGTCGGATCGTTGCCCACCTCGAACGGGTTGGTGTCGGGAGCGGCCGGCATCGTCCGTCGACTCCGGGAGGGCTCCGGCATGCCGGTGACGATCACCGGGAAACCGGGTCGACTCTTCAGCGATGTCGTCAAGCGTCGTCTCGACCTCGTCGATCCGGTGCTGGTGGTCGGAGACACCATCGAGGTCGACATCGTCATGGCAGACAGCAACGGTTGGGACTCGCTGCTGGTGCTCACCGGTGCCTCCAGCGACCACCAGGCCCAGGCGATGACGGGGGGAGGAGGGCCCACGTATGTCGCACGCACGCTCGACGACGTCGAGATGTGAGAGATCCGGCCGGTGCTCGTCACCGTTTCGGCTGCCGGTGTGGCTGCCGTCCGGGACGGTTGACGGCGACGGTGTTGGTAGTTCCTGTGGTCTAATATTATTGTGGCAATAACAATCACAGTAGGAATAATCAACACACCATGATGAATCAAGAATATGACCCACTCGAGCGGGGTTTCGAGCGCTCGGTTCCGATGATGTTCTACCGGGCACTGGACGCGGTCCTTCCCCCGTTCCGGGAGATCTTCGCCAAGTTCAACATCACCCAACCCCAGTGGCGTGTTCTCCGGGTCCTGTGGGACGAGGACGGCCAGAACCTCACCTCGATTGCCGAGCGAACGCTCATCGTGCCCACGGTGCTCGTTGGGATCGTCGACCGGCTCGAGCGCGATGGCAGGGTCGAACGGCGGCGGTCGCACAAGGACCGACGACGCGTGCACGTTTGCCTGACCGAGAGCGGGCGGGCGCTCAAAGACGATGTGGTGCCGCTCGTGCGTGACGTCTACGTTCAGTTACAGGCAGCCCTCGAACCGGAAGAGTGGGCAAACCTCTACGACGCCATCGACAAACTCATCGAGGCCGAAAACAACGCCCGCGCGACTTCTGTGTGACCTCGGACCGACGCGGCGGACATCCGCACGCGTGAGCATCCGATGCTGCACGAGACTGCGTAGGCCGGCCGGTCCGGCTCGGTTGGCCCCCGGCCCAACGCGATCGGGACACACCGACTGATGAGACGAAGGGGCGGGGCCGAGCGTCTCGCGGGCGCAGGGTTCGCCGCCGGCAAGACGGGCGTGCCGACCAAGTGCCGCGTGCAGCCGGTCACGGTGACCACTCTCGTTTGTTGATCGCCTCGATGACCTGTCTCGGGGCGATGTGGTTGAGGTACCGGTCGGTGGTGGCGAGCGACGCGTGGCCGAGCTGACGCTGAATGATCGGCATCTCGACGCCTTCCATGGCCAGCTCGTAGGCGTGCGTGTGGCGGAAACCGTGCGGATGAACCCGCTTGGTGATTCCGGCGGCTTCGGCGAGTCGGCACAGGAGCGTGCGCAGGTAGGAATGGTGCAGGTGGCGCCCCTGCAACGTGCAGAAGAGTGTCTGCTCGGCTCCGAATCCGAGTGAGGCCCGGCGTTCGAGCCACGCTTGGACGATCCGGCCTCCACCGGAGTCGATGCCGACGGTTCGGCGACGATCACCCTTGCCGTGAAGGACGGTGACCGATCCTGCGGCGAGGTCGACGTCCTTGGGCCGCAGGTCGAGGGCTTCGGCGTGACGCAGGCCCGTTCGGTAGAGGAGCGTGATCAGTGCCCTGTTGCGAAGTCCCAGGGATGAGGTCGTCGGGATTTGGGCGAGGAGCGCCCGCATCTCGTCGGGCGTGAGGATCTCGGCCGGGTAGGTCTTGCCCTTGTTGGCGGGCGTCCGACCTTTGCGCAGTTGGGAGAACTCGGACCGCATGCCGACACGGTATGGCACGGGTGTGACAGAACCGCCGCGCCGGTCGGCCGTAGACACCAGATCGCGAAACTCCAGACCGGTGGGTCGATCGTGTGGGCGTATGTTCGCGGGGGCACGTCGTGGGCGGCCGACACTCGCAGCATGGGTATGGCACAGCGTATGGCATGAAACATACGACGATCTACCTCCCTGAGGATCTGAAGCGGCGCCTCGAGCAGGTCGCTCGCCGGGAGCGGCGGACCGAGGCCGACGTGATCCGCGAGGCGTTGGCGGACGCGCCGGCCATGCGGGAGCGTCCCCGACCGACGGTCCCCCTGTCCGAGGCGGGGCTGGGCGATCCGACGATCGCCGAACGGGTCGATGAGCTGCTCGCCGAGGGATTCGGGCGGTCGTGATCATCCTCGAAACCAGCGGTGTGCTCGCCGCGCCGTTCCCCGACCAGCGGGACCATGCGAGCGCCCGCGCTGCGCTCGAGGCAGCCGACGGTCCCCTTGTGCTGTCACCCTTCGTCTTGGCCGAGCTGGGCTACTTCGTTGCGGGCAGGGCCGGCGTCGACATCGAGCAGCGCCTGCTCGCCGACGTCGCTGCCGGCGCGTACACGCTCGCCTCCTTCGGATCTGCCGACGTGGCTGCGGCGAGCGAGGTGATCGCACGGTACGCAGATCTTGGTCTCGGCCTCACGGATGCTTCGTTGGTTGTGCTCGCCGACCGGTTCGACACCGATCGGATCCTCACGCTGGACCACCGACGGTTCCGGACGGTGACGGGCAGGGCGGGGAAGCCGTTCCGGCTGCTGCCGGCCGACGCTTGAAACCGCTGCACCGGAGATCGTGATGTCGGTCATCGAGTGTCGATGGGCGCGGGCTGTTGCTGTCCATCGACGCCGCACCTGTGGTCGCAGCAGCGGCAGAGAACCCGCGCAGGACGCGGAGGTCACCCGTCACCAAGGTCTGCGGGCGATCGCCTCGATCGGTTTCATGCCCTGTCCGAATCGGGCAATGGCCTCGCGGTTCTTCTTCAGCTCGCTGTAGGCGATGAAGTGAACGTCCAACACATCGACCACGTGGCTGAAGGCGGGACGCTTCAACTGGTCCCGAGCTGCAGCCTCGCGGGAATCGGGGGCGACCAGGAACAGCGACAGCCGGTCGTGTTTCAGGCCGAGCGCCAGGTCCGACATCCGCAGGATCCCGGAGTAGATCGAGGTCGTATGCTCGACCTCGAAGGCGGCTACGACGCGGCCGGTCGTCGAGTCGACCCAGAGCACGTCGATCAGCCGGATCGCATCGAATGACGGCGTCTCCTCCAACGCGTTCGGGAGGCATTCGAGGCAGCCGTCGGCCAGGCGCCCTCCGTCGTAGTGACGGTTCACGTCGTTGGCGGCGATCCACACGTCGAATCCCACGGCTTTCCCCAGATCCCGTAGCCATCCCTGGATCTCGGTATGGGTGAGGTCCTCCTCGTGGGCGGCCTGAATCGCGCGGTCGGCGCGGTCCGACTCGGCACGGACCCGGGCGAGGTCCTCCTCCCATCGAGCACGCGCCGCGTCATCCAACTCGCGCGGCGGTGGCGGATACCTCCCGGAGCCGACATCGAACAAGAAACCGCCGATCGCCCCGAGGTCGTTGGAGAGAAGATCCCTGTACTTCGAATTCAGCTCCAGGATGCCGAGGCGCATGGCAAGGTACCCGTCCCAGCGGCCCATCCTCACTTTCGCCCCGGTCACGGCGTTGTAGCCCTTCACGATCGCGGTATTGAAAGGCGGGACCACGGTCGGGTGGAGAAAGTAGAGGATGTTGGAGGCGGCGGGACCGAGACCCTTGATCGCTGCGCGATCCAGGGTCCGGATGGCCCCAAGGACCTCCGACTCCTCGCCGGAGCAGCAGGCGCACGTCTGGAGGAACCGGCCGAAAGCGAGCTGGTTCGCGCGATTCTCGTAGATGTCGGGGATACGTAGTTTCGGTTTCCAGAGGAAGGCGTGGTCGGCGCCCCGGAAGATCTGCCTCTGTTCGGCGATGGACTTCACGACCGTTTCGAGCGAGGAGCCCTTGTAGACGTTCCCGAACGTGCCTGCTTCGATCTCGTCGACCACGGCGGAAATGCCCTGCCCGATGGAACGGAAGTTCTTCAGCCGCTCTTCCCAGAGGAACCAGGTGCGGTAGGTGCCCAGCGGGTCCTCTCGCCAACGAGTGAGGAGACGCCGAAGGGGGTCGATCTCGGAGAGTGGCGGGTCGGTCGGGTCGTTCAACTTGCTCCTCTACGAACCATGAAATGGCATGGCAGATGCCAGTCGGAGAGTACACCGCCCGTCCGCCTTATGACCGTGAACGTGTCCATCCATTCGAGTGCCGGGTCCTTCGTCGTGGCAGAAGGCGGAGCCCTTGATGCCGTGCTTTCCCGGTCCGTGTCGGCGGCACTCTCTGGGTATGTCGCATCTTGTCGCGACAGTCGCCGCTGTCTTCGCTTGGGTGGTTTGCAGCGTCGGGCTTCGGACGG
>JAADGS010000036.1 GCA_013152275.1 Actinomycetota bacterium
ACGACGAGAGGCAGAAACCCAGACCGCACAGGGCCTATCACCCGAACCGCCGGGTCCCGCAGGCGCGCGAAACTGCCTTTGGAAGCCTTCACACGGCAGAGGTCACTGGTTCGATCCCAGTATCGCCCACGACCGGGATCCCTTGTGGTTGTTGGGTTCTGTGGCGTCTGGGGTTGGTCTTCGGAAATGCAGGAATAGGCGCAGGGACGCGAATAGGACGCGTTCCGGTCGAGACTCTGGCTGGTCTGGATCGATCTTCGATGCACGCGAGCCGGACTCGACAAACAGACCGCCCAGCCATGGCAGGCCGCACGTGGGGCGTACGCTCCGACTCATGCGGTCTGCCCACTCTGACAGCCACGTTCCGCCCTATCCGTTGGAACACCAGATGAGACCTTGACCGGGTTCCAAGCCGCCAAAGGGCCGCCCATGTTCATCGATAAGCACCCACACGTCCCCTGCTCGAATCGCGTCTGCCGCCGCGCGCTGGTCATCCGTGCCCATGAGGTCTTTGGCCGCGTCCACGACCTTCTTGGCGTTCCAGTCGATACTTGGTGATCCGATCAGCGAACCCGTCATAGTGGTCCACTGACCGTCGCAGTCCAGCCTGGCCACCAGCTCGTCGGTGCTGGCGAATGCCTGACCTCGGATGTCGTCAGCGGTCAGGGTGGGAGATGAACACGCCGTCACCACAAGGACCACTCCGAGACCCACGGCGAGGAGCCGTCGAGTTCTCAATGCGCCACCTCCACCAAATCGAATGCGACGACCACCTCCGCTCCGGTCGCGAACACTGCAACCGGAGCTGATCTGTTGGCGATCAGCGAAAGTCGCAGTGGCGGTTGCGCCGTGTCCACGTTGTGTCCACATTAGATGCGGCCCCGGGACGGGTTGAGAGTGTCGGCGGCGTTGCGGTCGAGGCCTTCGTAGAGGTGCCCGTAGACGTCGAGGGCAGTTGTTGGTGTGTCCGAGCCGGGAGGCGATGACGGCGGGGTGGGTGTCCTCGGCGAAGAGGAGGGCGACGTGGCTGTCGGTGTCGAAGGCGATGAGTTCCCCGAGCGACAGCCGGTGTAGGCGGCGGTGGTGACGAGGGCCTTGTATCTGGGACGGATCCTGTCGGCGAGCTGGCGCAGAGCTCCGGTTCCGGAGCGGGGGTGGGTGCGCGGTATCGTTCCATGTGTCACTTGGGCGTCCTTTGTCGCCTCGGCTGTGGGGGACGTCGGCACAGCGTGCTGCAGGGCAGCCCATGTAGCTCGACGGCCAGACCTGTCGGCGCGCATCAGCTGTCTCATCTGTGCCAGGGTGATTGGTGACACTCGTCCCAGCTACCGATGGAACCGTCGCCCGCTCTCGTGTGTCTCTTAGGTGGATGAAGGAGCTGATGGAACGTCCAGACCCGCTGATCATACATCCGGTGGATTTCGGCACGTTCTATCGCGTGACGTGGGAACGGGTGTATCGGCCGCTGGCGGTGACGCTCGGAGACCACGAACTCGCACGTGAGTCGGTTGATGAGGCGATGGTGCGCGCTTTCCAGAAGTGGTCGAAGGTTCGCGGGTACAACAACCCGGTGGGGTGGGTGTATCGGGTGGCGTTGAACTACGCACGGAACCGGCTTCGGCGGAGGTGGCGTGAGGTGCCATGGGGTTCGGTTGAGCCGACTTGGGAGATGAAGACTCCGGACTTTGATCTCGTGGAGGCGTTGCAGAAGCTGCCGTTGCGCCAACGCGAGGTCGTTGTGCTGCGTTTTCTCTTCGACTGGTCGGTCAGCGAGGTGGGGGAGGCCCTGGACATCCCGGATGGGACTGTGAAGAGCCGCCTTCATAGGGCGGTGGCCGTGTTGCGGGAGGTGATGCAGTGAGCATCGAGAACAGGATTCGGACTGGGCTGGAAGCTGCGGTTTGCACGGTGCCGGCTGCCACTCCCGCGCCGCTCGATGCCGTGGAGAGGCGTGGGCGCCGGCGCCTAGTCGTCACACGTGTTGGTCTGGTTGCTGCCGGCGTCGCTGTTGTTGCATCGATGGTGGGAACTTCGATCGCGATCGGGAGGATCGGCTATGTACCGTATGTGGCCGAGCCTACGGCTTCGTCGCTGACAACCACACCCGTAGCTGACGGCACCGTTCTGGTCGCCGGGGACGAGTTCCGTGTCGAGGGGTTGGTGGAGGCCTTTTCAGAGGTGCCGATGTACTTTGGCCAAGCGTCGCCGTCGCCGCGTTTCGACACTTCCCTGCTTGGTGAGGAGCAGCCGCTGGTGTTCGGTGAGGTCAAGGTTGCCGACGCCGATGTGCTCGATGGGCCAACTGTCTACGTGGGTGAGGTTGACAACGAGTCGGTCTTTGTGAACTCGCAGCCCTCCAACACTGGCGTGGTGAAATGCCTGTGGATCGGACCGACTCCTCAATTCTGCGGTGATTGGGGGGCGTTCGAACTGTCCGCTGCTCCCGCCCGTGGGGGACCCGTGTATGGGGTGTGGCTGGGCGTACCGGACGGCACCAGTGTGGTCGTGCTTCGTGACGGCGGCACTCTGCTTGCGTGGCAACGGCCCGTTGGTGACGTCACGCTGGTTGCGCTGCCCGGTTTGGGCGTCTACGAGCTGGCGGCTCTCGACGAAGTAGGAGGCGAGATCGAAGTGATCGACATCGAGGCCACCTCTCTTGATGATCAGGGTGCGACCAGCCCCGGTGATCCAACCACGACGCTGCCATGAGGCGGGACGAGCCTGATTCGAGGAAAGGAATCGACCGTGAAGAACGCACTGGGCCTGGTTGCTCTGCTGGCGATGGTCTCGTTTCTTGGAGGTTGCAGCGGTGACACCACTGTCGTAGACCATTCCGACGAACAGCTCCTCGAGGTGTACCTTCCATGGGCCGATCCGCAAGAGACCGATCGCCTCGAGGGGGAGTTCCACGCGCGCGTCGAGGACCTAATCGCGGCGTGCATGCAGGACGCCGGCCTCGAGTACGTGCCGGTTCCGCTCGAAGCGGTGAGTTACGGGCCTGGTAGGGGTATAAGCCGCTCTGAACACGCCCGCCGATTCGGATTCGGTATCTCGACAAACGACCAGCAATTCGCAGCGTTTGTTGCTTCCACCGCCTCGGTAGGTGATCCGAACCAGACGTACGAGGAGTCATTGTCGACCGAGCGGAAGATCGCGTATTCAGAGCAACACGCCAGGTGCACGGAACAGGCGTACAGGGTGGTCCCCCAACGGGCCGACCAATTCAAGAAGGCAGTCGATGATCTCGTCAACCGCGTCAAAGCCGATCCGGCGGTGATTGAAGCCGAGGCGGAGTGGGTGGCCTGTGTCAGGTCGGACGACGAAGCGCTCCCACAGTTCTCGTCGCTGGACCAGCTCACAAGCTGGTTCTGGAAGGAATCGGAGCGGCTCAAAGATCGACCAAGCGAGCTGGCTCGGTTGCAGGACATGGAGCGGAAGGTTGCTCTGCGCCATCTCGAGTGTGAACCACGGTTGGTGGCGGTGATGAGGGATGTGGGAGCCCGATACCAGTCTGAGGTTGCCGCCGACTACCGCGGCCTGTTCGATCGCCAGAGGGCGTTCCTTGACTCCTAGACGCGTCGTTCGTCACGTGCTCCTCCTGGTGGCGGTCGTCGGGTTCGCGCTCGGGACCACCCTGCTGGTCAACCGCTTGGTGGCGCCAGAAGAGCTCGAGGAATTGCTCGCGCCGGTGAAGTCTCCGCCAGTGACCGTCGAGGTGGAGCGGCGGGTCATCGCGACGACCCTGGTCGGCCGAGGCCTGGTCGGCTACGAAGACGAGGACACCATCGTGCTGTCAGCGATACCTGGCCTCGATGGATCGACACCGCTGCTGACTTGGCTACCTGGACGCTCCAGCGAACTTCATGCCGGCGGTGTGCTCGCCGAGGTCGCGTATCGGCCGGTGATCCTTCTCGAAGGGGATGCGCCGCTGGTTCGGGACCTGATGCTGGGCGACCGCGGTCCTGACGTTGCGATGCTTCAGCGCGCTCTCGTAGGCGTCGGGCTGCTCGCGGAATTCGACGTCGACGAGGTGTTCGGGCAGGTCACGAGCACGGCTGTGGCTGCCCTGTACAAAGCTGCAGGCTATCCGGCACCCAGACTGGCCAACAACTCTTACGCGCCGGTGGCCGAACTTCATCTGGTAACAGCGCTTCCCGTCGTTGTGCGTGAGTCGATGGCGAGCGTGGGAGATGCAATTGCTCCAGGCTCTCCGATCATGACCGTGTCATCGCCAGCTGCTCATCTGGTAGTAGGCCTGTCGAGCTTTGAGGCTGCCCTACTCACCGGTGGCGAGACCGCCCAGATCGTCGACGATGCCACTGGCAACATCACCGTTGGTCGCATCCTGCATGTGGGAACGGTGTCCGATCCCGAGGTAGGAGGGGTCCCGGTCATCGTGAGCTTGGACGGTGTGCTCCCCGATGACCGGGACTACAAAGTCACGATCGAGGTTCAGACGACTGGACAACCGGTGCTTGCCGTACCGGAAACCGCCCTCTACCTCGGCAGCGGCGACTCCCCCTACGTGTTACGGACAACTGACGAGAGTGGCTCCGAACCCATCCCTGTAGAGGTTGGCATCGTCGGATCCGACGGATATGCACAGATCACGCCCGCAGCCGCTACCCGCCTCGTCGCCGGTGACCATGTCGTAGTGGGGGCCGCGTCATGAGCCTCGTGGCTGAATCCGTACGCGTGACATACCCGGGCCCTCCGCCAGTGGAAGCGGTCCACGGCGTGTCTCTCAGGGTCGATCCTGCCGAGTTCGTTACCATCATCGGACCGTCGGGATCCGGCAAGAGTTCACTCCTCCACGTCCTCGGTGCCCTGATGGCGCCTTCCCTGGGTCGGGTACTCATAGACGGTGTCGATGTCGGTGCCTTGTCCGAGCGAGCTCGCAACTCCCTGCGTGCCCACCGGCTCGGGTTCGTCTTCCAGGAGTTCCATCTCATCGATCATCGCACTGTGCTTGACAATGTTGCGGTCGGCTCCCTGTACCAGCGACGCTCACTCCGCCGTCGACGCCGCGATGCTCTCGATGTGATCCACGAGGTCGGCCTCGACCGCTTCGCTCACACAACACCGCGCAACCTCTCGGGTGGGGAACGCCAGCGTGTTGGGATCGCCCGGGCACTCATCGGCAAGCCCTCGATCCTTCTTTGCGACGAACCTACCGGAAACCTGGACTCGGCCACCACAACCGCCGTTGTCTCGCTGCTCGACCGACTAAGAAGGGACAGCTCCCTCAGCGTCATCGTGGTCACCCACGATCTCACCGTGCAGCAGGCTTCGGATCGATCGATCTGGCTGCGTGATGGCACCGGGATCGCACAGCCATGACCAGACTCGCGCGGTCAGGCATGACCGCTGGCAGCTTGCTGTTCGAAACTATGGCAGGTCTCACAGGTCGCCCTGTGCGCTCCGCCATCACCACACTGGGAATCGCCGTTGGGCTCGCCGCCCTCGTTGCTTCAATCGGGATCTCTCAATCGGCCGGTGCGCAGATCGTCACTAGATTCTAC
Source organism: Actinomycetota bacterium (assembly GCA_013152275.1). Classification (NCBI taxonomy): domain Bacteria; kingdom Bacillati; phylum Actinomycetota; species Actinomycetota bacterium. The sequence continues at coordinate 5,523 of JAADGS010000036.1, forward strand.
AAAGCACAGGCCCCCTATCTCACAGCAATCGGGGCGGAGAACGCGACGCTGACTCTCCCAAACGGGACAATCGATGCACTCCGTCGTCGTCCCGGCGTCGTCGGAGCTGATAGCGTCACTCTGCATGGTGACAACCTGATCGCACGAGCCCGAGCACCCCAGGGCACACAGGCTGCCGTGGCAATCACGGTATCGCTGCTCGGAGCTGGACCCAGCTTCTTCGAGACAACCAACGCTGAGATTGGTACAGGCCGCTCTTTCGACGAAGGACACGTGCTTGGACACGCCCCGGTGGCCGTCATCGGAATCGGTGTTGCGCGACGACTGGGAATCGACACCATTGTTGGACAGCCAGTGGTCTTCGTCAATGGCCACCAGCTGCTCGTCATCGGGATCCTCGACGACACAGCATTCTTCACCCAGACGCTGGATGCCATCGTGATCCCGTACACCACGGCAGTAGATCTCTTCGGCGACCCGCAGAACACGTCCGTGCTCGTCACGACCAAACGAGGCAGCACTTACGCCATCGCCCGCGATCTCCCATACCTCCTCCAACCCCTTCGACCCGAGGACATCAACGTCGCCGTACCGCCTCCACCTCCAGATGTAGCGGAGGCCGTCAGCAGCGACCTCGACACACTCGCTCTTACCCTCGCCGGTGTCGGCACAGTCGTTGCCGCGATAAGTGTCACCGCAATCATGACCATCACCGTTGTCGAACGCACGGCCGAGATAGGCCTCCGCCGGGCCTTCGGCGCTTCACGCCTCGACATCGCAACCCAGTTCCTTCTTGAGAGCCTCGCCATGGGCGCCATCGGAGGAACCGCAGGTGCCACCCTCGGAATCGTTCTCATCCACGGAGCGGCCAACCTACGCAACTGGGTCCCGGTCCTCGATGCCGGTGTCCCCTACCTCGCTGTCACCCTCGGCGCCTTCATCGGTCTTCTCGCCGGCACCTACCCTGCCGTCAGGGCCGCCAACATCCCACCCACCAGAAGCCTCCGAGGCTGAATCTGGACGACGGGCTGCAGCCGATAACCAACTCCGATCACCCGTGCGGCACAAAGGTGAGCGCGTGTGGAAGCCGAGCCGAGCGGCACTTCGAGCTCTTACCAGCAGAGCTCCACGATGAGCACCTCCAGGGTGACCTGTGCTGCGTATTTCCGCGACGTGGGCCGCGGCTCGACCGCGAGAGGGCGAGAAACGATGAGAGTCAACGCGATCCTGTAGGCACTGAAAGACCAAGGGGCGACCGATGATTCGCCTGGCTACGAGCGCGCGAGCTCCCCCGGGAGCTGACTACGGATCAGAAGGTTGGGGGTTCGAGTCCCTCCGGGCATGCCACGGCACGGGCGAAGCTCGGGTTCGACGGCGGCTTCTTCATGGCGGAAAGACTCGGTGTGGGCGAGGAGCCGGTCGCTGATCTCGGCTCTGGTGCCGGCCTGAGCGATATCGGGGTCGATCGGCTCGTATGGCTTTCTCGAATGGGTCTCAATCCAGCTGGTTGGTGTCCCATTCACGCGGAGCTGACCGATGTTGGATCCGCGACCACACCGCGTCCACATGACACTGGGAAACGGCGAGAAACGGCGAGAAACGATGAAAGACGAGAACCCGCATGGTGCAAGGGAAAACGACACAACAACCCGATCCTGTGGAGGCGCGAGCAGGCGGCCAGAGACCTTCACACGGCAGAGGTCACCAGTTTGAAACCAGTATCGTTCACCATGCGGAACCGCCCGAGGTTGGGCGGGTCCACCCACGTTTACTGGCGTTGTCACGAGCCGACAGATCTCACTGGAAGTGATTGCCGCTGGAAACGAAAGCCAACATGAGGCCCATTCCTGACTCATAGCGTCGGCCTCTCGGGGGGCTCTGCCGTCATTGTCTGGCGGCTTTGTGGCGGTGCTAGCATTTTGTGGCAGGTCACCGAGGGATCCCCAAGAGGGTCTGATCCGAGGTTTCGACCGCGAACATCAAGATATGGAAAACATGATGGTGCAATCTTGGGAGGGGACATCGTGACCGGTGAGAGTGCACAGACGGACTGGACGTTTCGTGTCCGCAACGTGACCAAGGTATTCGGGGACCTGCGAGCGAACGACGGGATCACGTTGGAGGTCCATCCGGGTGAGGTGTACGGGTTGCTCGGACCCAACGGGGCCGGCAAGACCACGCTCGTCAAGCAGATCATCGGTTTGCTGAAGCCCACTTCCGGGGAGTTGACGCTCGGTCCGTACGATCTCGTCGAGGACCCGGACGCCGCCCGCCAACTCTGCTCCTACCTGCCGCAGGCCCAAATGCCGATCGACTCGTTCAAGACCAGGAACGTGATCGCGCTGACCGGAATGATCCGTGGCGGTGATTCCGTGACGGTGCGGAAACGGGCCGACGAACTCATCGAGGAGCTCGATATCGGTGAGTGGGCCGACACGATCGGGGCCAAGCTCTCAGGTGGTGTGAAGCGGCTCGTCGGGTTCGCCATGGTGACGGCCTGGCCGGGCCGGGTGGTCATCATCGACGAACCGACCAACGACGTGGATCCGCGTCGCCGCCGGTTGCTGTGGGAACAGATCCGCCGGCTCGGTGATCAGGGCGCGGCGGTGTTGCTGGTGACCCACAACGTACTCGAGGCAGAGAAGTCGGTCGATCGTCTGGCGATCATCGACGAGGGTCGCCTGATCGCGGAGGGCACGCCTTCGTCGCTGAAGTCGGAGGACCGCGGTCGTATGCGGCTGCAGTTGATGATTGTGCCGGGCCGAGAAACTCCGGAGATGCCGGTGTTCATCGAGGACCACACCAGGGTCGGCAACAACGTGATGACTGTCCTGGCCGAGACCGACTCGGCGCATGCGATCGGTTGGGCACAGGAGCTGATCGGTCTGGGCATCGCCGAGGAGTACGCCCTGGCGGCCACGACTCTCGAGGACGTGTACATCCGGCTGACCGGCCATACCTCCGAGGACCTCCACGCGAAAGCCCGGGCGTGACCGCGCAGCAGGCAAGCGTGGCAAGATCCGTCCCGGTGCGTTCCGGGCTTGGCCGCTGGGTGCAGAGCTATCTGATGATGACTCGCTGGGAGATCGGCAGCCTGCGGCGCGAATTCCCACTGATCATCGCTCTCCAGATCGTGATCGGTGGCGGCTTCGCCCTCGGGATCGGCCTCTTCTTCGACCGGATGCCGGCACGCAACGCCCTCTTCCTTTCCACCGGGGTGGCGGTTGTGACGTTGATCACCGTCGGGATGGTTCTCGGGCCGCAACTCGTCAGCAATCAGAAAGTGGCCGGAACCTACGACTTTCTTTGGTCGCTGCCGGTGCCTCGCACCACACAGGCGGCCGCCTGGCTGACCGTCAATACCATCATCGCCATACCGGGCATGGTGGTGGCGCTGGTCATCGCCGACGCGAGGTACGACCTGTCGCTCCATGTCTCGGCGGCGATCGTTCCGGCGGTGCTGCTGACCATCGGCACGGCCACCCTGATCGGGTACGCGTTTGCCCATGCCATTTCGAAGCCGATGGTCACCATGATGATCACCCAGTTGCTGGTCTTCACCATTCTCGGGTTCTCACCCATCAACTTCCCACCGGAGAACCTTCCCGGCTGGCTGGCAACGGTGAACGAATGGCTGCCCTTCGAGCACATGGCGGCGGTGGTCCGTGCGGCGCTGACCGACGGCCTCGTGGTCGATGTAGTGCGCTCCTACCTCATTCTCGGCATCTACGCCGCTCTGTCGACGATGGTGGCCGCCTGGGTGATCGGAAGGAGGCGCTGATGGCAAGCCGCGACCTGACCGTGACCTCAACGGGCGTTCCTACCGTTGACTCCTTGACGGTGACGACCGGCCTTCGTCGCTGGTTGCGCAGCTACATGATGATGTTGCGGTTCGACGTGCGCGGGCTCGGGCAGTGGCTGGCCTTCGGGTTCTTGATACAGATCCTGATGGGCGCCGGGTTGGCCGTCATGTACGGGTTCTATCTGGGAGATGTGACGCCGGTGGTCGGTACCTTCATGGCGAGCGGGGTACCGGCGATCGCCCTCATCCCGATCGGGTTCGTCATGATCCCCAACATGGTGGCCGAGCAGCGCATCTCGCAAACCTACGATTTCCTTTGGTCGCTGCCGGTTCCCAGGATGGCGGCCGCGGCATCGACCTTTACCGTCTTCACCCTGATGGCTCTGCCCGGCGTGGCGGTCGCGATGGGCGTCGGGGCCTGGAACTACGGGGTGCGGCTCTCCGTGTCGCCCATGATCGTCCCGGCGGTGCTGCTCACCTCCCTCATGGCCACATCGGTCGGTTTCGGTATGGCCCACGGTGTCAAGAACCCGGTTGCGGTCAACTTTCTGGCCAACATGATCGTGTTCTTCGTGCTGCTGTTTACGCCGATCGTCGTGCCGATCTCCCAATTCCCGGACTGGTTGGCTTCGATCCACCGCGTTCTGCCCTTCTACCACATGGCGCAGGTGATCAGGGATGCGCTCACCAACGGTCTCGTGGCCGATGTCGGGTTGAGTTACCTGGTGTTGGGTGCCTGGACGATCCTCGGGTGGCTCGCTACCGCCTGGGTGGTCGGACGACGCGGTTGAGGCGCCGACGGGTGGGGCTGCCGTCGGGAGCGCCCCATCCTGGAGTCACGGTCGACATCCGGAATGCATGTGGAAGCCGACGGCGTTCGCTTCACCATCTACGCCGACCATTATCGGCCCACGACTCCCGACGAGCGACAAGCACGGCTCCTCCGGGCGGGTCCTCACCGGCCACGTCTCGACGGGGCACATAGAGGCCGGGTGCGTCGATTCGTGTACCCGGGCGATCTTGTCGGGCGACTCTGCCCGCCCTTCGGGACAGACAGCGTAGAGGTGCCCCATGCCGTGCGCGGTGAGCGATCTTGACCCGAGAAACGGCGTTGGTCCGGACATCTTCGCGGTCGTCGGCAAGGTAGAGCTCCAGGGACCTACGAGCTACGCGCAGCCGGTTGCGCGACGTCAACACTCGGTGGCGTCTTTGTCTCCGGCGAACTCCGTGGTTGCTTCTCTGCAACGGAGCCGACGGTCTCCTCGATCAGGCTCTCGGCGGCACAGCTGCTGCACAACGCCTCGTCCTCGGTGAGGATGACTGTGGCAGCGCCGCATCGGGTGCAAGGCAGATACGTCATGAGGTCACCTCCGTGCGCCAAGGAGAATGTACAGGTGGGGGAGTCGACCCGAAGAGACCCTTACCGCCCGGGCGGCCTGTTTGAGTGCCGACCCAATGCCCATCATGTCGGACGTGCTGCAAGTCGAGCGCCGATGATCGGCGCCGATCCGGGTCGTGCGGAAGGAGTGGTGGTGGACGACTTTGCTCATGGTATGAAGATCGGCGGACGCCGGATCGGCCTGGAGAATGGTTCGCGACACGTACGGGTGGACTAGTACGCAAAAGGCGTTTTGAAGTGGGCCTTTCACAAGGCGAGAAGGGTGTATCCGACATCGAAGACCGTGAGAGCTGCGATCGCTCGACTTTCGGGTGGTCGAGGATCCCTGACCGCCTGGCCCTCGGTCCGGAACCGTGCCCTCCGCCGAGAACGGTGCGAATTCGCTCTGCTCGTCGGGGATCGCCTGCCCCCGGAGAACACTCTTGGCAGATTCCTGTCTTGCCCTGTGCACGCCGAGGTAGAGGTGGTCGTAGACCGTGAGGGTCTCGGCGAGTTGCGCCGCGCCGGCCGCGCATACGAGGATTCCGGCGAGTCGCCGGCCGGCCACATCGCAGCGTTCGTGCTCACACCAATGGGCCGTTGGCATGGTCATGTCCGACCCGGCGACTCCAGAGCCGCCACGTCCACCAGGTATGTGGCAGCGACCCCGGTTGTTCGCCTCGATGTCGGCTTCGGCCAGGCCGGTCGGGGATCAGCAGCTCGTGACCTCCATCGACATCGAGCCCGACGTCGTGAACGAGACGCGGCGGCTTCTCGCCGACACTATGGCGACGTCCGGGTGCGTTGTCGTGATGGCATGGAGGGCGCTCTCGATCGCGAGTCGTCCGATCGTGTGATCGCCACGGCCGGTTGCCCTGACATGTCGTAGTGCCGGGCGGAGCAACTCGCTTCTGGCGGGATGATGCTCGATCCTTCTCGCCAGGGAGGAGCGGGCGTGACGTCTCTCGCCCGTCCGCATGCGACCGGTTCGGGGGAGCGAAGGTCTGTTTCTTCGCGTTGGTGGTGTCATCGTGATAGTATTTCGGTAGTTACCGAAATGGGTTGAATGTGGTGATGAACATCAATCGAACCTTGCGGGCTCTTTCGGATCCGACGAGAAGGCGGATTCTGGATCTTCTCAAGGACGGCGACTTGACGGCCGGTGAGCTCGCGGACCATTTCGATCTGGCGAAGTCGACGATGTCCGGCCACTTCGGTGTGCTTCGGGATGCGGGATTGATCGTTTCGGAACGGAATCGCAACATGGTGGTGTACTCGATCAACACGGGTGTGTTCGAGGACGCGGCGGCTGCGGTGATCGCCTTGTTCGAGACGGGATCCGACGATCGACACCGCGAGATACCAAGGGAGGGCTGAGATGTCTACACGCGCCAACAAGTGGGAGTATGTGCAGCTTGGTGTGATCGCCGCCATGTTCGTCTGGGCGGCGGTCGAGTGGTCTGCGTTGCCTGATCGTATCCCGGTGCATTGGAATGCCGCCGGGGTGGTGGACGGTTACGCGGGGAAGTTCGTCGGGCTGTTGTTGCCTCCTGTGGTCACCTTGGCGGTGTATCTGGCATTGCGTTACCTTCCTCGCATCGACCCGGTCCGTGCCAATTACGCGAGTTTCGCCGGGACCTACCTGCTGGTGCGCACAGTCGTGGTCGTCTCGATGGCGTTCAGTTTCGTGGTGGCCGTTGTGGCGATCGCCAACGAGGGGGCCGTGCCGAAGGATCGCCTGGAGGTAGGTGCGGTGGCGGTCCTGTTCGTGATCCTGGGCGGCGCGATGGGCAAGTTCCGGCCGAACTGGTTCGTGGGCATCCGGACACCGTGGACGCTGAGTTCGAAGGTGTCGTGGGTCAAGACGCATCGGGTGGGGGGCCGCGTGTTCGTCGGCGTCGGCCTGGCCACCCTTGTTGTCGCTCTCATCAGCGGGAAAGCCGCCCTCTACACGTTGGTCGCCTTGACAGTCGTCGGGATCGTCTACCTGGTCATCTACTCATACATCGTGTGGCGGGACGACCCCGAGAAGGTGCCTGCCCAGGACACCGGTCCCGCAGACGACTCCTGACGCCAGCGAACCGTTCACACAGCCAAAGGTCCCGTTCCGACACCACACACGACGCGCCGCATCGTGGGCGCGGCCACCGGTGGCGGTGCCGGATCGAGAAGTCACCGTTCAGGCCTTCGAAAGGTCGCGAGCACTTGGGAAGGAAGCTCTCGTTCCAACACGATCAGTCGGGCGAATGGGGGCGCGATCGGGAACATGAACGAGTCTGCTCGGCTCGCCGCCCGCCATCGAGGCTATCTGGGGCTCCTCGATCTCGTTGCCGGCGGAGTTTGACCATGGAAGCGTCCTGCACGTGTCGGTCCCGTGGCTCGTCCCCTGGGGTCTTGGGGGTTCTGTTCGGGCTCTCTTCGATGCAGTTGATCGAGTTCACCCCGCGCTCATGGCGGCGATACCCGACGAGTACGCGTTCTCCGTGAGCGGGTGATCCTGAGAGAAGCCCGAGACGGGACGGTGTGGGGTGCATGGCGTCGAGCGCCATTTCAGTCTGCGTCCCCGAACTCGGAAAAGACAACCACTGCCTCGCGGATCACCCCGCCCTCGAGAACGAGGTATTCGGCGGTCCGGACCCGAACGCCGTCGGTCACGTTGACCCCTTCGTAGATGATGGAGGCGTCGTTGGCGCCGTACATCGCCGCGAGCATCACTACGTCCCGCCACTCGATCCCGCTCGCAGAGGCAGCGACGAAAACGTCGGGGTCGGTATAGGTCTCGATCCCCCAATCAAACCGGATCTCGTCGGCAAGACACGCACGCAGCGCCGACAGATCGCCCTCCTGCCAGGAGCGCACGTAACGGGCAATGAGGTGTTCCGTTGCCGTCGCCGAGGGCATATGCCCGAGCGTACCATCGACTGTCGAGGAGTGGTCAGGGTCGATCAGGACCTGCAGAACACCTGGGACGGCGCGACCGACGAGAGGCAAGAAGGCGTTCTCGTCGCATGTCGTTGCCGGCGTCATTTGGGCCCGGCGAACAACGCAGGAGCGCCCAGGACCGGTACAGGACACAAACGCCGGCCTCGGTTCCGGTAGCCGCCGGCAATGGCCGGCACCAGGGTCAGCCGACGGGTGGTTGCCCGGTGGGAACGCCGGATCGATGTCGCGCACCGAGGGCGGCGATTCGCGGCATCGACAGGTTGCCGGGCATCTTCATGTGGTGACGACGATCTTGCCTCGGGTGTGTCCGGTTTCGTAGTGGCGGTGCGCTGCGACGGTCCGGTCGAGAGGGAGCTGGAGTTCGATGACCGATTTCAGCGATCCGGTGGCGGCGAGGTCGACGACGGGTTGAAGATCATCTCGCGGGATGCCGCCGGCCATCATGAAGTGGACCCGTCGCCTGGAGGGTCTGAGCGGGTTCAACGCCATCCCTGCGAGGACACCGGGCCTCGCAACGGTGGTCGAGTAGACGCCTCCAGGTCGCAGCGCCTCTCGGTAGGCGCCGAAGGAACCGACTGCCACCGTATCGAAGATCACGTCGTAGGCGTTTCGGCGGTCGGTCGGGTCGTTCCGCGTGTAGTCGATGACGTCGTCGGCACCCAGCGAGCGGACCAGATCCATGTTGCGTGTGCTGCACACTCCGGTCACTTTGGCGCCGTAGTGGTGGGCGAGCTGCACGGCGAACGTGCCGAGGCCTCCAGATGCTCCCACGATCAGCACCCGGCGGCCTGGCGCGAGGCTTGCGGTGGCGCGCAGGAAGATGAGCGCTCCCGAGCCTGCCCCGGCCAGCGCGGCGGCATCGACGTACCCGATGTGGTCGGGGATCACAGTCATCGCGGTTGGCTCGACACACAGGTATTGGGCGTTGGCACCACCCGAGCGGGAGATTCCCACCACCCGATCGCCGACGCTCAACCCGCCGGCTTCGTCGCCGAGTGCCACGACCTCCCCGGCGAAGTCGAAGCCCAGGATCGAGAGTCTCGGTCGAAAGATCCCCGATAGCATTCGCCCCTTGCGTTGCCCGCTGCGGAAGATCACATCGATCGCGTTGATGGAGGTGGCGTGGATCCGCACCTTGGCGGTACTCGGCCGCGGCGACGGTTCGGGAATCTCGGTCACGTGCAGCACTTCGGGCGGTCCGAACCGTTCATACACGACTGCTTTCATGAGTGGTCTTTCCGCCACGCGGGCGAGGACGTCGCAATCGCGACTCTGCGGAGGATCTGCATGTGAGCGCCTCACTCTCCTTGGTCGGCTCGTGTGTCGTTGATCGACACCCGTTGCGCGCCCGCCCTTCGCCAGAACCGATTGCCGCAAGTTCGGCCGTGACGAGAACTCGGACCTGTCACGCGAGCACTCGCATCCACCAGCCAGGGTCCGTGAAGGTGAGCGTGAGTAGCCCGACGTCGATGAGGACACCCACCGCGATCCACGGGTGCCAGAACGCGACCAGCAAAAGCACCGAGGCCAGCGATCCGACGATGACCAACGGCTTCCACAGTGACCCCAAGCCCGGCACACCCCATGCGGCCAGGCTGAGACTCACGAATGCGACGGCGGCCATGAGGGCAAGCGTCACTCCGACGGCCCGGCGAATCGACGCAGGCAGGAGCCAGGATTCGTCGAGGGTGAATGGATAACTGGGGTCACTGGGGCCTGGTGTCAGATACCCGACCTGGACCAGGCCATGTCCCAACAGGCCCAGTCCGATCAGGATTCGTATGAACATCGTTCTCTTTCCGTCAGTACGTATGCGGCGCACCACGCCGTCTCTGTGGGTGTTTCCCCAGGTCCCAGATCGCCGTGTCATACCGCCGTAAGGAGAGCACCCCTTGCAGCACGGCCAGCACGATATTGGTGAGCAGGTACGGCCATGCGAGGAACGGCAGCACCAGTAGCACCCACAGGACCGATGCGCCGACACCGATGTCCACGTAGGCGCCACGGTTCAGGATGAGGAACCCGATGATGATCTCGAACACGATGACGATGGCCATGAACAGCACGCCGTTGGGTATGAACACGTCCCACATGAAATCTTCGAGGAACGGGAACCAGGCGCCTTGCGCGTATCCGCCCAACTCGTCCTGGTGGGGGAGCGTGTAGGCGGTGTTGAAGCCCGCGGCTGCCAGATAGGCGATGCCGATGCACCCGCGCCAGGTGTTCCAGCCGATCCCGCCGACTCTCCGCTCGTGTCCCCTCGTCGTCATGATCCCCCCGGGTCCCTGTCCCCACTCTTGGCGGTTCACCGCGCTCCGGATGGTCGATCCCGGGCCCGGGCGGTCACTGCCAACCCGGTCTGCCGGTCTCGACCTCTCCGTCGCCGTCACAGCTCTGCACGGTGGTCCGTACGCCGGCAGTGGGGCTGAAAGCCGGTGACGTCCAGCCGCACTCACCACCATCAAGGGCACCGCGAATGTGAGTCGGATGCAACTTCTTGCATCGAAACCCACCCTACCCCGTCGCGTCTTTGCGGGGGGTCGCCTTTCTGATGCCCGAGTCGGTCGGGGAGCTGGGTGATGACGCGCCTATCTCCTGCGCTTTCGTACTGTGATCGACTCCACCGTGTGGAACGGCGCGCTACGGTGTCGGGCATGTCGATGAGAGCCATCCGTCTCGCAGCCAAGGCCGTTATCGTTTCCGACGGGGCCATCTTGCTGACCCGCAACCTGCATCCTGACGATCCGGACGGCGACTTCTACCTGCTGCCGGGTGGGGGACAGCGCCACGGGGAATCGCTGACCGACTGTCTTCGTCGCGAGATCCGCGAAGAAACCGGCTACCCGCTGGTCGTCGGCGATGTGCTCTGGATCAGAGACTACATCGGTGCAAGGCACGAGTTCGCCGAGCACGAACGTGACGTCCACCAGGTCGAAGTGATGTTCTTCTGCTCGATCGATGCGACGGCCGACGTGTCCGAACCGACCGAGCCGGACCCGTGGCAGCTGTCAGTGGATTGGGTGCCGATCGGCGGCCTGTCGGACCTCCGCTTCTTCCCCGCCGCCCTCGTCCCGCACGTCGCCACCCTGGCCGCCCGCGGGCCAGATGGGCCGCACTACCTGGGTGACGTGAACTGACCCGGTCGGAGCTCTCGACCCAGCACGCCGTTCTCCTTCCCGATCGACTCGCGCTGCCGTGCATACTCGGCGCGTTGCACCGGAAGTTCGTCCAGGTAGGTGTCGGCTCGTATCATCTCGGCCCGGCGGCCGCAGTGATATCAGGTGACGCGGCCGAGAACCATGAAATCGCCGATCACATCTACCAGGGGTTGGACCGAGCGCGTACTCGGAGAGTGGTTGCTGCTCGCGTCTGCATCGGCGCTGGTGGTCACTTCGGTCATGCTGGGCAGATGGCCGGTTGTGTCCGTGACCGAGTTCGAAGTGGTGATTCTCCTCTGGGCGTTGTTCGTGGCCATCAAAGGCCTCGAGAACGGCGGTCTCTTGCTGAGGCTGTCTCATCACATCGACAAGGGACGCTTGATACCCCTCAAGTTGGTTGCCGCCACGTTTGTCCTGTCGGCCATTGTGACCAACGATGTTGCGCTGGTTGTCGTTGTGCCGGTCACGCTGTCTCTTGGCATCAAGAAGAAAGGGACTCTTGTGGTGCTGGAGGCGCTCGCGGCGAACGCAGGCTCGGCATTGACGCCGTTCGGGAATCCTCAGAACCTCTTCATCTACTGGTTCTACGACGTTTCGTTGACGGACTTCGTTGCCTCCATCGCTCCACTTGCGTTCTTCTTGCTGGCGCTCCTTCTCATCGGGACGGTGTTCGTGAGAGCCGACACCGGCGTGAAGGTGCGCTCCGACGCGGCCGCAATCGATCCGGCCGTGTTTCTCTATGGCGGCTTTCTGATCGTCGTGATCCTGACCGTGTTGCGCGTTCTGCCCGCAGCAGCCGGCCTGCTCGTGCTGATCTACGCGGCCGTGTTCGATCGGAAGGCACTGCGCGTCGACAACGGCCTGCTCGTCACGTTCGTCTGCCTGGCAGCCTTGGCGAACAACGTCGGTGCGCTGCTGGCAACCGATCTCCGTCATGCCGGGCACACGTTCCTGCTGGCAGCGCTTTCGAGTCAGATCATCGGCAATGTCCCGGCGACGATGCTGATCGCGAAGTTCACAACGCATTGGGAAGCGTTGCTCTGGGGCGTGAGTGTCGGCGGATTCGGGAGTCTCGTGGCCTCGTTCGCGAATCTGATCGCCTACAGGCTGTATGTGGTTGAGGAAGGCAGGAACAGGCGACTCGCTTTCACAGCCCAGTTCATGGGTGTCGGGTTCGTGATGTTTCTTGCAGGAACGGCGCTCTACTTCATCAGACAGGTGTAGTTCGCGGATCGGGCCGGGATGTGCCTGTCTGCGAAGAGAGGGGACGGCGGTTCTCCGGCCGGGACGCCAACGCACCGGCAGTCACGAGAACGAGTGCTCACGAGTCGCGGGCAGTCGCCCGATTCTCAGGGCGCCGGTGACGTCACGGGTTCGACGGTGACCGTGTGGATGCACTCGCGTCCCCGGGCCTTGAGACATTCATCCGTGGAGGGAGTCAGCTCATAGGTCAGGCCCAGGGCAGCGAGCCAGCCGGTCATTCGTGCGAAGATGCCACATCCGAATCCACTGGTCACACCCGCTCGAGAAGCATTGTCATACGCGAAGCAACGCTGGACACTCAGTGCAAACGCATCGTCCCCAACCTTCGCCAGGTCGTATTCGAGCAGGTCGGGCCCGAGCAGTCCGATGAGGGTTTCTTGCGCCAAAAGGCACTCGTCGACGTCGGTCACCGGTGGGAGACGCAAGGCGCGGGCGATCCGGCGAGCCTCTGCCTTGCCGACCTCGTGGGCGGCGATGCGGTTGAGGCGGTTCGCGACCTGCAGGCCGCACTCTGCAGCAACCGCCATGTACCAGCGTGCGTCGTGTGACATCCAACACTTCACGAGCAGCGTTTCGCGTTCGGCCGGTGTCAGCCGGACGAGGATCTCGTCCGCCTTCTCGCTCAGGGCCTGCCTCAGATCGTATCGAGCGTCCATCGGCTCTCCTCCGGTTGGGTGCTCCGCCCATGCTGACACACGAGGGTCGTCGAGGGCGGACCAATCGCGAGGCCGCACGGATTCTCTCGCTCCGAGTACCGATCGTCCTCTTCGTCGGAGCCTTGGCGGCTTGACGCCACGGTCACGGCGGCCTGGCTCTCGCGGCACACGAGCCGACGGTTCCGAACAGGTTCTCTGTGAGATGGGTGGGGCAGGAAGGCCGATGGTCATTCCTGCTCGTCGGGACGCCAGGGCAATGGAGACTGGCGGTTGTCCGGAAACCGTCTGATCCCGGCTCTTCTCGACCCGTCCGCGCGGGTATGTCGGAGAGCGGAGAAGCCCCGCCGCTTCGTTGTGTTTGCCTACGCTCGATCGACACTCGTCTTGGCGTCGATGAAGGCATCGAGGTCGATTCGATTGGTGATGCCTGCGTCAGAGCCGAGTCCGGTTGCCACGAGGCTGCCGGCGGCGACGCCGAGCTCGGAGGCTCCGACCGGGTCGCGGCCCTCGATGAGACCGACGATGAATCCTGCGCTGAAAGCATCGCCACATCCGGTCGTGTCGACAACGTCGACGGCGTATGCAGGAACCTGGGCCTCGATCGTGTTACCGACCCCGACGCAGGCGCCATCTGCGCCCAGGGTGATCACGGTGGCGCCGACGCCGCGGTGATGAAACCATTGCACGGCGTCGGACAGCGTCGACGTGCCCGAGAGCATGAAGGCGTCCTCATCGTTGGGAAGGAAGTAGTCGAGGTAGGGGAAGCACGGTCCGAGTACTGCGTCGACATCGGCTCCAGGCATGCCGATGATGTCGAGCGTGGTGGTCACCCCTGCTTCCTTCGCGCGTTTGAGGGTGTTCGCCGTGGGCGCACCGTCGAAGGATTCCAGCAGGAACGTCCCACCAACGTGGAGCACGGTTGCAGACTCGATCTTCTCCCAGTCCAGGTGATCGCTGGAGAGGAGGGCGTTGGCGCCGATCACGTGCAGGGCGGGTCGCTCCCCGTTCGGTCGAATGGGGAGCATTGTCGCCGATGTGGGGGCGTGATGGTCAACGGTGAGTCCGGCAACGTCGATACCCTCTCGTTGCATCTTCTCGATCAGCCAGACGCCGAGTTCGTCATTCCCGATGACTCCGAATGTTGCCACGCGCATCCCCAGGCGAGCCAGGTCGACCGATGTGCCCGCTGCCGTCCCCGCCACGGTCATGCGGATCTCTTCGAGGAGAGCGACACCTTGTCCTTCAGGAACCGCGGGAACCGGCCGACCGAGGATGTCGACGATGTGAATGCCAACTGTTACAACGTCGATACCGTTGTCACTCATGTTCACTCCGTTCCTTCGAGTCATCCGCGTTCTCGGCCATCAGCGGCGACAAAGTCGCCGACGAACGACCGACGCGTTTCGCAATACGGTCGGTTGACAGCAGTACTGTACAGCGCCTATGCTCCCGTGAACAAATGTACATGTCAGGGATCGAATGTACGCATAGGGTGGTTTGGGCATAACCGGATGGTTGAGGAGGAAGTAGATGAGATCTCGAAGACTGAGACGGCACCGGACGATACCCCTGCTCCTTGGACTCGTCTTGGTTCTGGCTGCATGTACGAATTCGGGTACTACGACGACAACCGCAGCTGATACCGAAGCAGCTACCGTGACGACCGGGGACGTATCGACAGACACGAGTGCACCGGAAGGGTCCGGTTCCGATGTCGCCGATTTGAGTCTTGCGGGGTACACGATTGGTGTTGCGGTGGTGGGTACGCAGCATTTCTGGGATCGTGAAGCGTTCGAGGGTGCGGTTGCCGAGGTGGAGCGCCTTGGTGGCGAGGTGGTTACGACCGATGGTGGTCGTGACAATGCGGTGCACGCGGAGAATCATGACATCTTCTTGACACAGAAGGTCGATGCGGTGATCACCATTCTTGGTGATTCCGCGGTGGAGCCGAAGCTGGAGGCGTTGCAGGCTGCGGGGATTCCGGTGTTCGGTGTTGACCATGCGTCGCCGTTCGTTGTGAACAACACGGGTTCTGACAACTTCTATGCGGGTGAGAGTGCCGGCCGGTTGATGGCGGATGCCATTGGTGGCGAGGGCAAGGTCGCTGTGTTCAATGCTTTCTCTGAGGCGTTGAAGTTCTGTGGTGATCGCTACAACACATGGAAGTATGTCTTGGACTCCGCGTATCCGGGTATCGAGGTCATTCAGCCCGAGTTGGCCGAGGAGTTCGCGAATGCGCCTGAGAATGCTCGTCAGCAGACGTTGGATCTGCTCGAGCAGTATCCGGTCGGTGAGCTCGATGCCATCCATGTTGCGTGCTGGGATCAGCCTGCGATCGGTGTTGTGGAAGCGCTCAAGGAAGCCGGTCGCACCGAGATCGTGGTCTCTGCGATCGATGCCGGTCCCGACACGCTCGAGATCATGATGGAAGACGGCAGTCCGTGGGTCGTCAACGTTGCACAGCAGCCGAGGAAGATCGCGACGATCGCCGTTGACAATGCGGCACGTTACCTCGCCGGTGAGACCGTGCTGCCCCAGAGCTATGTCGACGTCGTTCCCGTGAGTGGACCGGCACAGGCAGCAGCCGTATACGAACAACTCGGCTACGGCGACTGATTGGGACGGTCAGAGGGAACACACAGAGAAGTGACGGGAGAAGATGTGGTGCCGGATCGATACCGATCCGGCACCGCATTGAGGCCGGTCGCTACGCTGCGAAAGGTGATGAGCTCTTGAACGACAGGTCGCTGGGCCAGACACGACAGGGCTCGTCGGAGACCGCCCTACGGATGACGGCCATCTCGAAACGCTTTCCCGGTGTGCAAGCCCTGGATCGGGCCGACCTGCTCGTTGAGCGCGGCGAGGTCCATGGTCTCGTAGGCGAGAACGGTGCCGGGAAATCGACCATCATCAAGGTACTGGCCGGTGTCTATCGATGTGACGACGGTGTCGTCGAAATCGGCGGAACCGTCGTCGACCCGATAACGCCCCAAGTGGTGCATGACCTGGGTGTGAGGTTCATCCACCAGGAACTCAACCTGGTGCCGCACTTCACGGTTGCCGAGTCCGTATTCATGGGACAAGAGAAGAGCGGCCTGTTCGGCATACAGAAGCGAGCCATGAGGGCCGCAGCGGAGGCGTTCCTGCATGACGCACTACGCGCCGATATCGACGGCAACGCATTGATTCGAGCCCTGAGCGTCGCCGATCGAAAGCTGGTCCAGATAGCGAGAGCGCTGATCGACGGTCAGGCGCGTCTCGTCGTGTTCGACGAACCCACCGCGGTCCTGCCGGCAGCAGATGTCGATAGCGTGTTCGAGTCGATTCGTGTGCTGAAAGAGCGTGGCATCGCGATGGTCTACGTGTCCCACTACCTGGCCGAGATCACCGAGATATGTGACCGAGTCACGGTGTTCCGTAACGGCAGGACTGTCGGGGTCGTCGACGACGCCGCCGAGGCGGGTGTGGGAGAGATCATCAAACTCATGGTCGGGCGCGACCTGGGCGAGCTCTTTCCCGAGAAGAACCGCGTGCCGGCGGAACCGGTTCTTCAGATCGAGAACCTGTCGGACGGCCGCCACTTTCGTGGTGTGTCCTTCGAGGTTTGTGCCGGTGAGACCGTCGGTCTGGCCGGACTCGTCGGGTCCGGACGGGAGGAACTCGTCGATGCGATATACGGAATGCGCCGAATACGGACCGGCAGTGTCAAGCTGAACTCGGAGCAGTTGCAGTTGGGCGACGCCGCCGATGCGGTGGCGAAAGGTCTTGTACTCGTGCCGCGAGACCGTCGCAACCACGGCCTCGTCCTCGGATTCTCGGTGGGGGACAACATCAATCTCGCCAGCCTGGACGAAGTGGCGGTGCGAGGATGGCTCAAGCCTGCCGCCGCCACGGCAAGGGCAAACGGGATGATCGAGAAGATCGATGTCCGTCCCCGCGACCCGAATCGGATAGCCCGATTCCTCAGCGGTGGCAATCAGCAGAAGGTTGTGCTGGCTCGGTGGCTTGTCACGAAATCCACCATGTTCCTCATGGACGAGCCGACGGTCGGAGTCGATGTCGGTGCGAAGGCCGAGATCTACCGCCTGATCGCCGAGTTGGCGTCCGCCGGTGCCGGAGTGCTCGTTGCCTCGCATGATCTGGGGGAGTTGATGGGCTTGTGCGATCGGGTCCTCGTGATGGTTCGCGGCGAGATCGTTGCCAACGAAAGGGTGGAAGACCTCACACTCGATGAGCTGCTCGCGCTCACGACGGCCAGTCAATCCGAGGCCGCAGGCAAGGCGTCCTGATGACTTCTCTCGACACCGTCGCGTTCCGCAGATGGGATCGGTCTCGTATCAGCGGCTTCCTGATCGTACGCGGCCCGTTACTCGTATTCGTCGTCCTGCTGGTCTATATGGCGCTCAGCTCGCCGTTCTTCCTCGAGGGGAGGAACATCGCCAGCATCCTCAGACAGAGCGCGCCCGACGCCATCTTGGCAATGGGGTTGGCCGCAGTCGTCATGGCCGGTGGTGACGACATCGTCGTCGGAGGGATCGACATCAGTATTCCCGCAGCGTCGGTGCTCGGCGTTGCGATCATGGCGGACCTGCTCACCGCCGGTGATGCCCCGTTGGGCGTTGCCTTCCTTCTTGCGGCGTTGGCGGTCCTTGCCGTGGGGGTCGTGAACGCCCTTCTCGTCGAAGGAATCGGCCTCACCCCACTGTTGGCGACACTCGCGACGTCGGTCGCCGTGGTCGGTATCACGCGATGGGTGACGAACAACCGCCGGATAACGGTGGAGAACGCCGTCATCAGCCAGATCCGGGATGGGAGCGTGCTCGGTGTTCCGATCCCGGCATTGATCATGGTGGTGACGTTCGGGATCGTCGGATTCTGGCTCCATCGAACACGTTTCGGCCTCCGCCTCCAGGCCGTCGGCGGGTCTCGCAGTGCGGCGGAGATGTCCGGACTTTCCACCAGGAAGTACATCGCGAGCTCCTTCATCATTGCGAGTGGGGCCGCTGTCGTTGCCTCTGTCGTTCTGATCGCCCGTGGATCCGGAATGTCGCCTGGGATCGAACAGCAGCTTCTGCTGGACATGGTGCTGGCGACATTTGTCGGTGCGGCATTCTCTTCGCGGCGTGTCGTCACGATTCCGGGAGCTTTGTTGGGTGCTGTGCTCGTCAAGGCGCTCTCGATCGGATTCCAGCTGCTCAACGTCGACATCTTCAAGGTCGGCATGGTGAAGGGTGTGCTCATTCTCTTCGTGGTAGCGACGGCCGCGGTTGACAGTCGGGAGAGCCAATGATCTCCGCAGAGGAAAGAGCACGGACGGGAGCAGAGGAGACGACTGCGTTCAACCTTCGCGCGCTGCTCGGTCGGTACGCCTTTCTCCTCGTACTCATGGGGTTCGTCGTCTTCTTCTCGGTGCGAACCGACGCATTCCTGAGCCTCGGCAATCTCGTGAATGTTCTCGAAGGGAACGCGGTCCTCTTGATCGTCGCTTTGGCGATGACCCTGGTGGTCGCATCGGGGGGAATCGATCTGTCCGTCGGTATCGCGGTGGATTTCGGGGCGGCGTTTGCCGTGGTCGCGATGAAGGACTACTCGGTCACTTGGCAGATCGCCGTGGTGATCGCGGTGATGGGAGGAGCCATCGTCGGATTGCTGAATGCATTTCTCATCGTGCGTCTTCGAGTGAGCCCGTTCCTTGCCACGCTCGGCACACTCTTCATCGGCGGCAGCGTCCAGCGGATCTACACGAACGGAGGAGGACAGGTCTCGTTCCGCAAGATGCCGGAGGGTTATCGCAACCTCGCCGTCGGGTCCATCTTCGGGATACCTACCGAGATCGTGATCGCAGCCGCCGTGCTCGTGGTGTACTTCGTCATGCTGGAGCGCTCGACACACGGGAAGCGAATCCACGCCATCGGTCTCCAGTCCGAAGCTTCCGTCGTGGCGGGGATACGCGTCAAGCGATACCGATGGTTCGTCTATGTCGCAGCGGCGGCCACCTGCGCCATCGGCGGTGTGATCCTCACCGCCGGACTGCGTCAGTACACCCCGCTGGCCGGTTTCTCGTACCTGCTCGATGCGATCGGGGCGGTGTTCATCGGTGCGGCCATGCACCCTCGCCGCCGACCCAACATTCCCGGAACTCTGATCGGCGTGTTGTTCCTGGGTGTGGCGACCAACGGATTGAATCTGATGGGTGTCGACTTCAACTTGAAGGCGGCACTCACCGGGATCATCCTCGTCGGGGCGCTGGCGTTCTCTGCACTACAGCGCCGTGTCACCGCGGACGGCTAGGACACGACAATCGATACACAGCTGCGCTTTCGTTTGGCTTTGCCCCGCTCCCTCCACATCGGTCGGGGGTCGGCATCCGAGCTACCGAACCTCGTTGCACGCCCGGGACAACGAGTCGCAGTGATCGGTGGTGCGGGCGCGGCGGCGACGAACGTGGCGGACATCCTGACGCGCGCAGGGTGTTCGACACAGAGATTCACTCGACATGGAGAGCCGACACTCGAATCTGTCGAAGAACTCGTCGGCGTGGTAGCGGAGTTCCTGCCGCAAGTCGTCGTCGGCGTAGGAGGCGGCAGCGCCATCGACTCGGCGAAGGCAGTTGCGGCATTGATTCCCAATCGCGGCCGGCCGTTGTCCGACTATTTCCAGGCGGGAGCAGAAGCGCCGGCGCTCGGTCATGACCCACTTCCCTGCATCGCAGTCCCGACCACCGCCGGCACCGGGGCGGAAGCCACGGCGAACGCCGTTGTATCGATTGCCGGGCGCAAGGTCTCGCTGCGGGACGCCCGACTGGTTCCCTCTGCGGCGGTCGTCGACGCCGACCTCGGTGGCGGCGTTCCCTTTGGTGCGCGCGTTGCTGCGGCGTTCGATGCGGTGGTGCAGCTGATCGAGGCGTATGCGACACCGCTGGGAAACTCGTTCTCCTCGGGCCTGGCGTACGCAGGGGCGAAGTTGGCCTTTCCGGTCCTGGAGCGCATCATCTCCGGATCCGAGAGTGCGGACGATCGGCAGGTGATGGCAACCGGAGCCACGTTGAGCGGCCTGGCCCTGGCCAACGCCAAGTTGGGTACGGTGCACGGTCTCGCCGGTGTCGTCGGTGGGCGAACCGGCCAGGCACACGGCTCACTGTGCGGACTCTTTGCCGGACCGGTGCTGGGCACCACCATCTCGATTCTGCGCAAAGCCGCATCTCCCGACCCTGCCTTGGCGCGGTATCGGGACCTTGCCCGGTTGTGCACCGGGCATCCATTCGCCGAGGCGGAGGATCTCGCAGAGTGGATCGGTGGCCACGCCATGGCGGCAGATCTGCCTCGGCCCGATATCCCGATCGCCGTGCGACGTGAAATCGCCACCGGCGCGACCGGGGCATCTTCCACCGCAGGGAATCCCGTCGCCATTCCGGTTCAGGAGTTGGTCGGCATTCTCGCGAAGGTCGCGAGAGGAAACGTGGAGGACGTCAACGATGGCTGAACTCATTGTCTCCATCGACATCGGCACATCCGTGATCAAGGCCGGGGCCTACACAGAAGTCGCCGGGCTCGTTGCGATGGAGCACCAACGAACAACAAGCCTGCCAGACGGTTCGGTCGATGCCGAGGCTGTCTGGGGAACCACATGTCGAGCGATCCGATCGCTGTTGGACCGGCCTGAGATGGCAGGCCACCGCGTTGCAGCCGTGGTGGTAACGGGGCAGGGGGATGGTCTCTGGACCATCACTGCGGATGGAACGGCGGCCGGTCCGGCATATCAATGGAACGACGCCCGTGCCGACGAGGTCGTGGCGGGGTGGGAGGCGGACGGGACGATCGCGGCCGCCTATCGCCTCAACGACACGGTCGTGTGGCCGGGAACGTCCGGCGCGCTGTGGGTGTGGCTGCACGAGAACTCTCCCGATCATGTGCGGCGGACGCGTTGGGTCGTCTGTGCCCCGGATTGGATCAACTACCGCCTGACAGGCGAGGTCGCGACGGACGTCTCCAACGCCGGCATCCCCTTTCTCGATCCGGATTCACGGACGTGGAGCACCGAGCTCATCGGCATCCTTGGCTGTGAGGACATCGCAGCGCGCCTGCCAAAGGTGCTTCTGCCGGGAGATTCGCTGGGGACGGTCACCCAGAGAGCGTCTCGTGAGACCGGGCTGGCTGCCGGCACACCTGTGGTGATGGGAGCGATCGACGTTGTGGCCATGTTTCGAGGTGTGGGTTTCGAAGACCCGGGTACCGTTGTTGCGGTGCTCGGTACGACGGCGGTGGCACTGGCATGCGTGACGGGTCGTGCAGATCCGACGGTGCAGGTCGGGGCAACGGTGCCGTTTCCAGAGCCGGGACGGTTCCTGCGCGTCATCGGTGCGAACTCGGGAACGTCCACGTTGGACTGGTATGTGCGAGAGGTTCTCGGAGGTCCCCTCGACGCTGCGGCGCTGGATCGTTTCTGGAAGGAGGTCGGCAACGTGTCTGCAGAGTCGGCCCATGTGATGCTCCTGCCGTTTCTCGCCGGGGAACGGGCGCCATTCTTGGCCCCGGATGCGACAGGGACGTTCCTGGGCATCAAACCGACGACCAAGCGAGCGGACCTGTCATACGCGGTAGCCGAAGGCATCACCATGTCCCTGCGTCACTGTGTCGAAAGCGCCGCCGGGGAGCCCACGGCAATTCTTCTGTCAGGTGGGGGGGCGACGAGTCGTGAGTGGCAGCAGATGGTGGCCGACGCCTTGGGGCACGAGATCATGGTCGACGGCCATCACGATCGTGCATGTGCAGGTGCAGTCTCGTTCGTCACGGGGTCGCTGCCCGGCGTTCCTCACGATATCGATCGGCTGAAACCGGCCAGATCGGAGGCGATCGAGGAGCGCTTCGCCGCCTATGTGGCGTTGACCGGCCTCATGCAGCCGATCTGGCGCCGTCTGCATTTCACCACGAGGAGAGTTCCATGATTCCTGAGAGGATGCGCGTCGGCGTCTACTACGGACCGGATGACATTCGCGTCGAGGAGCGCCCCGTTCCCGAGATCGGACCCGACGAGGCGCTGGTGCGCACCTTGGCATGCGGTTTATGCGCCGGTGAGGCGATGGAGTGGTATTCCACCAAAGAGGGTGGCAAGGTGCTCGGGCACGAGCCGGTGGGTGTCGTCGTCGCGGCAGGAGTGGACGTCGACGCAGTGCATGTGGGCGACCGCGTCTTCGTCAACCATCATGTCGGCAGACTCCAATCTCATTGGGCGATCCGGGGCCACTACACACGTGATCCGTTCTATGCCGGCAACCGCCTGGATCCGGGAGGGATGGCCGAGTACTTCCGGGTCAGTGCCAACCATCTCAGGGCGGACGTGCATGTGCTTCCCGAGTCGATCGGAGATTCCGTTGCGACGACGATCGAGCCGTGGTCGTGCGTACTGGGCGGTCTCAAGACATGTGGTGTGCAACCGGGGGATACCGTGGTGGTTCTTGGGTGTGGCTTCATGGGCCTGGGGTTCGTTCACATGGCGCCGCTGTTCGGCGCCGGGACGGTGATCGCGGTCGATTTCTCGAGTTGGAGACGCGACAAGGCCACCGAGCTTGGCGCAACCCATGTGTTGGATGCCGCCGACCCGGATCTGGCATCGAAGGTTCGCTCGCTCAACGGGGGGTTGCTCGCCGACGTCGTCGTTGCCGCCGTGCCTGCCATCTCCGCTTGGGATTCTGCCAGGACGCTCGTCGAACCAGGTGGGACGGTGCACCTTGGAGCTCCCACCAAGCCTGGAACGGTGTGGGCGCTCGACGGCTTCGATGCGTATTTCGACGAGGTGACGATTACCTCCAAGTACTCCGCAGACCATCGGGACACCTATCAGCTCATCCGTCTGATCGAGTCGGGTCGGGTCAACCCGCTTGCAGCCATAACCCACCACTTCGCACTGGACGATCTTGCCGACGGCTTCCGGCTTCTCACCGAGGCAGATGAATCGCTCAAGATCGTTGTGTATCCACACATCCATGAGGAGGAGAACGATGCTCGATAGCCTGCGGGAAGAAGTGCTCGAGATGAATCTCGAACTGCCGAGGAACCGGTTGGTCATCTGGAGCGGTGGCAATGTCAGCGGGAAGGATCCGGAAACGGGCCTCATTGTCATCAAGCCGAGCGGTGTGCCGTTCGCCAATCTCACCGCCCGGTCACTGGTGGTTGTCGACATCGATGGAAACGTGGTCGAGGGAGATCTCACCCCTTCGGTCGATCTCGGAGTGCATCTCTACGTGTACCGGCGACGTTCCGATGTCGGTGGCATAACGCACACACATTCACCGTATGCGACGAGCTTCGCCCTCAACGGGCAAGGGATTCCCGCGGCGCTCACCGCCCTCACCCACCTCATCGGGAGCGGGGTTCCGTGCAGCCGGTATGCCACACCGGGTGCCGAGGACACCGGGTCTGCGATCATCGAGGTCACCCAGGACCATGGCATGGCGGCCTTGGTGGAACGTCACGGAGTGTTCACGATGGGGCGCTCGGCAAGCGAATCCGTCAAGATCGCACTCCATGTCGAGGAAGCGGCGATGACGATCAGGCTGGCGGAGCAGTCATGCACCGTCACCGAAATGGACCCCGTCGAGATCGACCGGTGCCACCGCTGGTACCAGGTCAACTACGGCCAGTAGCCCTATTCGGCGATGAGGCGCTGAGCGGTCTCGATATCGGTCACGAGGCCGTTGAGCAAGTTGCCGCGCAACGCTCCCCGCAGCGCTTCGACCTTGTCGGGCCCTCCCGCTATCCCGACCCGCACGGGGATCATCGAGAAGCTCTCCAGGTTGAGTGCCAGCACGAGGTCGGTCACCGGCGAATCCACCGGAGAACCGTCTTTGTCGAAGAAGTGGGCGTTGATGTCGCCGACGGCTCCGGCAGCCTTCAGCTCGTCGGCCTGCTCCTTGGTGAGTGTTCCGGTCAACATGATGGAACTTCCGGGGGTCGATCCTCCGACGCCGACGAGGGCGAGATCGCACGTCCTTGCCATGTCGAACACCCGTTGGACGTCGGGCTCCGATCGCAGCATCATCGCCGTCTCGCGTGCCTGGGGCAGGACCGGAACGGCGAGGTCATGCGAGGAACCGCCGAACTTGTGAGCCAATTCAAGAGCGATATTGCTTGGCGTTGGTGGCACGACAAGACCGGGATTCGTTCCCTGGAGCGGAATGAACTCGGCGGATACGCTCGACGAGGGCTTCATGTACGAGACTGCCAGGGCCAGGGTTGTCGAAAGCCCCACGCCGATCCGCATGCCGTTGGTGATGAGATGCACGATGCAGTCGGCGGCCAGGTGGGCGATCGGATCGGCCCGGTTTGCGGAGTTGGTGGGTGCAACCCAGACATGGTCGAGGTCGTACTTGTCGGCGAGGGCGTTCTCCTCGGCGATGAAGAGACCCTCATCGGTGTGCACCTCGATGGTCACGATGCCAACCCGACGCGCCTCGGCGAGAGCACGGGTGACACGGATGCGGGAGACCCCCAACAGATCGGCGATCTCTTGGTGGGTGAGGTCGTACTCGTAGTAAAGGCGAGCAACACGTCCGAGCACTAGGGTCCACTCCTACCTGTTGTTGGACGAAAGTTCGTGGACAGACTAGAGCCCCGACTCGGCCGGCGCGGGGTCGGTCGATTCGCAAGATGCCTCCGGACGGTACCGTGGGTTCGTTGGTTTTGCATTACTCCCGCCACTCATTTTGAACACTGGTGCGACCACCTGTACCATTGTACACCGAATGAAGGGTCATCACACACCTGTCTCGCCCTTGTCGCCGGTCCGGCTCGCCTTGTCCGGGGAGCGCTTCGGGGCGGTCTATGCCTTGGTCGGGGACAGGGAATCCGTGAGGAGGGTTGCCGACCAGCTCGTTGTTGAGCAGACGATCGAGTTTCCGCGTGATCTCGTGCCCGATGACGACATCCAGCGCGAAGTGATCGCGCACATCGAGCGGCTCGACGAGGTGGGAGACGGGGCGTTCGAACTGGAGGTGTCCTTTGCCGTCGAGTTGGCCGGCGGACTCCTCTCCCAGCTTCTCAATGTTCTCTTTGGGAACATCTCGATGGTCGCCGGCGTCCGCCTTGTCGACGTTGCCTTACCCGCGAGCCTGCTCGCGAACTTCGCCGGACCTCGCAACGGTATCGAAGGGCTCCGAAGGTTGTTCGATCGAGAGACGGGCCCGCTTCTGGCAACCGCGCTGAAACCGATGGGCACCCCTGTGGGCGATCTGGCCGGTTTCGCCTTCGATCTTGCCGCGAACGGAATCGACCTGATCAAGGAAGATCACTCCTTCGCAACCCAGCCGTTTCTTCCGTTTGCGGACCGCGTTCCGGTCTTGGCCGAGGCAGTGCGGCGGGGAGCTGACGTGCGGGGCGCACCGGCGGTCTTCCTTCCGGCCTTGAATGTGGCACACGAGGATGTCGAATCTTCCATAGATCTCTGCATCGAAGCCGGAGCCGGGGGCGTGTTGGTGCTTCCAGGGTTGGGAGGTCATGACACGATGCGGTGGATTGCCGGCAATACTCCCGACGACTTCGTCATACAGGCGCATCCGGCATTCCTCGGTTCTTTCGTCACATCCCCGGATTCCGGGATAGCGCATGAAGTGCTGTTCGGTGTGTTTCCCCGCCTCGCCGGCGCCGACATGTCCATCTTTCCGAATTTCGGAGGCCGGTTCAGCTTCTCTCGAGACGCCTGTTCGCGTATCGCCGAACGGTGTCGATCGCCTCTGGGAAACCTCCGAGCGGTGTGGCCTGCTCCGGCAGGAGGCATGAGTGTGGAGAAGGTGGGTGCAACGCTCGAGTTCTACGGGCCCGACACGACCCTGTTGATCGGAGGCGAGCTGTATCGAGGGTCGATCGAAGAACAGGTGAAGCGGATGGTGGACGCAGCTCTGGAAGGACAATGATGGAAGATTGGAAGGTCGAGGTCAGCCAGGCTGCACTCGGGATCCGGCGGCAGGTTCTGGACTACACGGTCCGTAACGGTGGTGGGTACTTGAGCCAGGCCTGCTCCTCGGCGGAGCTGTTCGCTTTGCTGTACCTGCGGATCATGAACATCGGGCCGAGCGAGGCTCCGATGGTCCCGGAACCGTTCCTTGGAGTGCCGGGACCGAAGAACCTCAACTACCGAACGGGGGCGGCGTACAACGGACCGATCGCCCCGGATCTGGACCGCTTCATCCTGTCCCCGTCGCACTATGCGCTCGTTCACTACGCAACGCTGGTCGAGGTGGGTCGCATGTCGGCAGAGGGATTGGCGATGTTCAATCAGGACGGCCAGTCGGTGGAGATGATTGCAGCAGAGCATTCTCCCGGCAGCGAAGTGATGGGTGGCTCCCTGGGACAGGCCCTGAGCCAGGCGTCGGGCATCGCCTTTGCCAGGAGGCTCAAGGGCGACACCGGTCGTGTCTGGGTGTTCATGTCCGATGGCGAGTTCCAGGAAGGGCAGACCTGGGAGGCGATCGAAGTCATGTCGTTCCAGAACCTGGACAACATCGGCATCTATGTGGATGTCAACGGTCAGCAGGTCGATGGGCGGATGGAAGATGTCATGCGGATCGAGCCCTTGGCAAGTCGCCTCGAAGCGTTCGGTGCCCGCACATTCTCGGTGGATGGGCACGATCTCGACGCTCTTGCCGAGCCTGCAACGCTGGATCCCGACGGTCGTCCCCTGGTTGTTCTGGCCTACACCGACCCCTGTCGCGGAATCCCACTTCTCGAGGAGCGACGGCCGATGCTTCATTACGTCCGGTTCAAGAGTGAGGACGAACGACAGATGTACGCGAACACGCTCGCCGGCTGGCAGAAAGGCGTCCACTGATGGAGATGGTTGCGAACGCTCACGAACGAACCTTTGTCGAGTGGGCCAAGGACAAACCGGAGGTGCTCGTCCTCTCTGCCGACCTGACAAGCTCGGTGGAGATCAGGCTCTTCAAGCAGACCTACCCCGAACGATTCATATCGATGGGCCTGACCGAGCAGCACATGATGAGTTTTGCCGCCGGTTTGGCTCGCGAGGGCTATTACCCGTTCCTGCACACCTTTGCGGTATTCCTCTACCGGCGTCCTTACGACCAGCTGGCGATGTCGGTGGCATATGCGAATCTCCCGGTACGCCTGGTCGGATTCCTGCCCGGCATCACGACACCCGGTGGTGCAAGTCACCAGGCCATCGATGACATCGGAGTCGTACGGATGCTTCCCAATATGACGATCGTCGAAGCAGGCGATGCGAGCGAGGTCGAACAGATCATCGGCGTTGCCCACCAAGTCGACGGACCCGTGTACATCCGGCAGCTTCGAGGGGAAGTTCCGCGCCTTTTCGATCCCTCCGAGCGAATGGCGCTCGGCAGGGCCCGTCATCTCAGCACCGGGACCGACATCACCCTGTTGTCGTCCGGCATCTGCACGGAGGAGGCGATGCGAGCGACGGCGGTCCTCAAGTCGCGCGGGGTCGGTATCGAGCATTTACACGTTTCCACTCTCAAGCCCTTCGACGATCCGGCGGTTACCGAAGCGGTGGCGTCGGCAAACCGCGGTGTGATCACCATGGAGAATCATTCCGTGGTCGGGGGCCTGGGCTCGGCGGTGGCCGACCTGATTGCAGAGAACGGACTCGGTTCCCATTTGCGCAAGATCGGCTTGCGCGACACATTTGCCCATGGCGCCTCTCGTCCTTATCTGATGAAGCACTATGGTCTCGATGCCACGGCTCTGGTTCGGGAAGTGGAACAGGCCATCGGGGAACCGTTGGGGATCACGGCGGACGATCTCGCCTCCGCCCGTCTGGATGCTGTGCACAGCCTCGCAAAGGCAGAGGCACTGTAGGTCCATCGTCATCGCCGACGTCGTGTTTGTCGCCGAGCACGAGTGCCGCATCGGAACCGCAGGAGGCGAACTCTTTCAAGATCGGGAATGGTGGTTTCCCGAAGTCCCTACAACCGACCTTGCCGACGCCCCGGGCCCCGACCCGCCGGCCGGGCGCCTTCCCATCGAGTCGGAGGCAATCTCATCCTTCTCGTCCCTGATCGGCTGCTGCCCACCTCCGTATCGGGGCTTCTGGTCACTTCGGTCTTGCTGGGCAGGTGGCCGGCTGTGTCCGTGACGGAGGGCAGGAACGGACGGCGCTCCTTCACGGCCAAGTTCATGGGGGTGGATTCGTGATGTTCCTTGCAGGAAGGACCCTTGCCTTCGTCAAACAGGCATGGCCCAGAGGCTCGATCGGGAGGAGCATCGGTGGGAGGTCGATGTCGGAGAAACCACCTCTGAGAGGTCGGCGACGTGTGATGGTGGCGCTTCCCCTTGCGCTCAGCCGCAAAGAATGCGGTTCTCCACTCATGGGCGATCGACGGCAACCGTGCGGGCGCGGTTCAGCATCCTCCATGGTTTGCCGATAGCAGGTTCATGAGTCTCAGGGCGGTGATCGTGGCGCTGGCCTTGGTGGTTGGCGGCTGCACCGTCGCAGACACGGCGCCGTCATCGACCGCGGTTGCATCCACGGTGACGGTGTCCAGCACGTCGATCGCTCCCGTCTCCGGCGAGCGGACGCCTACCACCCGCTGGGGTTTCGTTCCCTTTCCCGCCGGCCCGAACGAACAGTCCGTCGGTGACGCGTTTCGGTTTGTTGCTGCCGAAGGTGACCTCGTCGCCTTCCATTTCGACGACGGAATACCTTGGGAGGGCCTGCTGGCGGACTCCGACCTGCCACCGGCGCTCGTCGGGGAGATGGCGTCCCTGAAGGCGTTCGCCGCGCAGAACCCGCAACTCGGCGTGTATGTCGCGACCGCCATCACCGACCAGACTCGCAGCGGTATCCCCGGTTCGTGGAGGGCAGGGGGCCCGCCGGCGTCGGTCGCCGGGCGGTCATTCGACGACCCGGAGGTCCGGGAGGGGATTCGGCGTTGGGTGCGGTACCTGGCCGACGAGTTCGAACCGGACTGGTTCAACCTGGCTGTCGAGATCAACATGTACGAAGTTGCCCAGCCGACGGACTATCCGAATCTCGTGTCGCTGTACCGGGAGTTGTACGAAGAAATCAAGGCGGCACACCCCAAGACCGTGGTTTTCGCATCGTTCCAGATGGAACTGGGCGACCCTCGTGCCGCAGCCGACCTCGTCGACACTCTCGACATCATCGGCATCTCCACGTATCCATACGTGACAGGGAACGGCTTTCCTGCGGAGGAGTACTTCGATTCCATCGCCGATCTCGGTCTGCCCCTTGCGGTGGCCGAGACCGGGTATCCGGCGGCGGCGCTCCCCACTCTGGCAGGCAGACAGACGTTCTCGCCATCCGACCAGGCCGACTACGTCGAATGGCTGGGGCGGAGGGCAGAGACGCCGGGTCTGGTCTTCGTGGCCTGGTTCTTCCCGACCGACATCACCGCCTGGATCGACGCACTTCCCCCGTCGGAGCAGGACGTGCCGCGTCTCTTCGAATCTCTCGGTATGCGCACCGCCGACGGAACCGCCCGACCGGCTCTCGACGTGTGGCGCAGGTTGGTCTCACCTTGACCGGCGGGTAGCTCGCCGTGGCGGATGGCCGTGAGCCGTCACCCGGTCGTGTTCGTCGATCTCGCCGTGGTGGTCGAAGCTCGACGGCACGACTTCCGTCGGCGGGCTCGGGTCCGGAGGAGAGTTCACGCCGACGATCTGCCTGCACGAGGACGGTCCCTGCTCCTCGTGTCTGGAACCATGTTCGGCCGCACCTGAGACTGTCGCAGATGCCGATTTCGCCTCCATGCCGTGTTGCCCCCACACGAGAGATGCCCAGGAAGGGAACAGGTGCCTTCGAGTCCTGCTTCTGTCTGCGGCGATTCGGAGAATCGAGCCGGTTCGGGTTTGTCGGACACCATCACGTCCTTCGAGGTTCAGATCGATCCTGCACTTCTGCCCGTACCGGGCCGGTGCCTGACGATCACGTATCGGTCACCTCGTGCTCAGGCTCGATATCCCAGGTGTCTCGCAGCGTCACACGGCCAGCTCGGCCGCTGCAACACCTGTCGCTTGAGTCCCTTGGCGTAGGCACAGTTCCTTCAGGTTCATTGCCAGGAGTGGTGTGATCGTGAGAGCATCCATCGGTCGGGCGAAGAGGTAACCCTGGCCCGTACGGCACCCCAACTGGCGAAGCCACTGGAACTCTTCGGGTGTCTCGATGCCCTCGGCCACCGTGCTCAACCCGAGGATGTCGCCGATTTGTACGATCAGGCGTGCAAGCGGGGATTGCTGTTCGAGTGCCGCCCCATGAACGAACGTCCGGTCGATCTTGACGATGTCGATTGGTAGCCGGTGCAGGTACGCCAACGACGAGTACCCGGTCCCGAAGTCATCCAATGCAATCCGGATTCCGAGTTCTTTGAGCTGGTGGAGGACCTGCGTGTATGGCTGCAGCATCACGTTCTCGGTGATCTCGACGACGAGGTATTGCGCGTCGAGTCCCGACTCGGTGAGGGCCCGGCGTACCTCGTCGATGATGTCTGGCTCCTCCAACTCCCGGGGAGAGAGGTTGACCGAGATAGTGGGCTTGGACCCTTTGCTCTCGTCATGCCAGCGGCGCATCTGACGGCAGGCAGTGGGCAGGACCCACCGTCCCAGCGCGACGATCTGTCCGGACTGTTCGGCTGCAGGGATGAACATGTCGGGGAAGAGGAGACCGCGTTCCGGATGGTTCCATCGGACGAGTGCTTCCACGCCGGTAACGCGGCCGGTCTCCAGGTTCACGATGGGTTGGTAGTGGAGGACGAGTTCGTTGCGTTCAATGGCCAGAGCGAGTTCCGTATGCAGCATCGCAGCGCCTATCCACCGGTCCTGGAAACCCTCTTCGAACACCTGATAGGATCCCTTGCACCTGCTCTTGGCGGCGTACATGGCCTGGTCGGCGCGATGGATCAGCTCTTCGGGGCCCAGGTTCGCTTCCACCAGGGCGATTCCCAGACTCGCTTGGGCCGTGACGGCCTGACCGGCGATGACGAGCGACTCCTTGAGTGACTCGGCGATTCGTGCGGCCACGACGGTGGCGTCGCCGGGTGCGGAGAGGTGATCCAACAAGATGGCGAATTCATCGCCACCCAGTCGGGCGACCGTATCTTCGGGCCGACAGCAGGCTTCGAGACGGCGCGCCACCCTGATCAGGACCTGGTCGCCGGCCACGTGGCCCAGCGTGTCGTTGATCGTCTTGAAATCGTCGAGATCGAGGACCAGCACCGCCGATTGTCTGTCTTGTGTGTTTGCCATTTCGAGTGCTTCTGTGAGTCGCTCCCAAAGAAGGGCTCGGTTCGCCAGTCCGGTGAGGACGTCATGAAGAGCCCGGTCTCGGAGGTCGTCTTTCAGCTTCGTAACCTGCGCGAGGGAATCTTCGAGCCTTCCGTTCTCCAAGGACACGGTGACCTGGCTCGCCAGAGTTTCGAGCATGCGGAGATCCTGCGCCGTGAAGTTCCGCAGGTCGCCCATCGGCTCGCTCACGACCATCACGCCATTGACTTTCCCTGGTCCGTGCACCGGTACCAACATCCGATGCCGCCCATTCGACCGCCGCGCGTGTTGATCGGATCCACACGACAGGAGGCGTGAGCGACCCGAGTTCAACACGTCTCGCCATGCCTCGCCACCGGTGTCCGGTTCGATACGGTGGATGACCCGCGTGTGTTCATCGGGTCCGGCGGCGGCCAGAAAACCGTCACCGTTCGGACCAGTCGGGAAGACACGGAGCTCGGCACGTTCCGCGTCGAACATCGACCGGGCGTGTGTGACGGCTGCAAGCATTGCGGCTTCGACCTGGGGCGACCGGTGCAGAGCCCGGGTTGCCTCGTACAAGCCCTGGATCCGCTGCCTTTCCTCGCGCTGTGCGACGTAGGCACGGTAGGCCAGATAGAGGGCCACCGGAGGTACCGCAGCAGTCCAGGCGGTGCCGGGTCGGGTCCACATGACGGTGACCGCCACCAAGCCCAAGGCGGCGTTGATCGCCGACGACACGGTCAGTAGCTTCAATGCGTCGATCCGCTCCGAAGCAGAGAGGTCGCCGCCGGAGAGGGCGATGGCGGTATTGACGAGCACGCTTGCGAGCACGAGCCCGACCGCAACTGCAACCAGAGTGCCGATCCAGCCGGCAACACCGAGAGGGTCTCGTGTCCCAAGGATCAGTCGAAATACGACGATGCCGATCCCGGTCTGGAGAGTGAGCATGGCAAGGTTGAACGCCGCTTTCAACGGCGACTGCCTGCGGTAGAGAATCAACGCCAACGCGTTGCCGACGATCTGCGCGGCGATCAGACCGAGCGGGTCCACGAAGTACAGCCCCACCACCAAGGGAACTTCTCCCATGGCGAATACGTGGGCGTTCCTTCGGAACTGTAGGGATACGACGGCGACCTCACCGGCAAAAACGAGCGGCACCATCACCATCCAGTTGAGGTGGAACGGCGCATCCAGAAGGGAGAATCCTGAAGCCACGTAAGCCAGGGCCACTGCTGCCGCACTCATGACCCCCGTGAGTGCCCACACTCTGCCCGGTCCGGTCAGGTGGCGTCGCAAGGACTGATGTGCTTCTGCCATTGGGTCCTCGGCACTACGCCTGGGAACAGATCAGTTCCACAGGTAGGAGCCCCAGGTGAGATTCCCCCAGGTGAGGTTCCCCCAGGTGAGATTGCCCCAGGTGAGGTTGCCCCAGGTGAGATTGTCCCAGGACCCGTCGACGGCGTTCGGGTCGTAGGCTCCGGGGTTCGTTGCGGGCTGCCACTCTTGTGTCGTGTCGGGTGTTGGGGCTTTGTACGCCGCTTTCAGATTGATGAGCCCTGCGCCCTGACAAAGAGCCGATGCTTCAGGGATGGGGCGTGCCGTCGAGGTCAGCAGCGCCTTGACCTGGTCGGGCGTGAGATCCGGACGTTGCTGCAGCAGCAACGCCGACGAACCTGAGACGATCGCTGCCGCCTGTGATGTGCCCGTGCCCCGGAAGAATCGATCGCCGACACGCGCTTCGGGATAGAAGTAGTCGGCGAAGGAGCCAGGATCGCGAAGACTGATGATCGAGTGACCGGGAGCGATGAGGTCGACCGATCGGTTGCCGGTACCACAGTTCGAGAACTCGGGAACTTCATCGTCTCTGACGGTCGATGTGCCCTGCGGGTCATCGGCTCCGACCGCGATCACGAACGGGTCGAACGCCGGGCTTCGCAACGCCGCATCGTTTCCATCGTTTCCGGCGGCCACGACGACCACGATGCCGGCCTTCCATGCCGCCTCGACGGCGTAGGCGAGCGGTTCATAGCGGTAGTCCTGGTCGCTGTCGACGCTGAATGCGAGGTTCAACACCCGCACGTTCATGTCGTTGTCGTCGCGATGTTTGACGACCCATCCGATTGCCGCGATCACCTGGGAGATATCGGCCTCCCCGGCCGCATCACCCACCTTGACGTTGAGGATCCGGGCCCCCGGCGCCACGCCGACGAAATGGCGTTTGAGGTCCCTGTTCCTGGGGATGTTTGGCACGCCATCGTCACGTCCTGCGATGATGCCCGCCAGGTGCGTGCCGTGACCGTAGGCGTCCAGATACCGAAGATTCTCATATGAGGATTCCAGCGACAGGTCCGGTCCATTGATGATCTTGCCGGGAACCGTCAGGCCAGGTACCGGGACGATGCCGGTATCGATCATGGCCACCGTCACACCGGCACCCGTGTAGCCGCGACGCCAGAAATACGTCGAGTTGATCACCCGCTTGTTGATCTTGTACATCGAGCCGTCGTCGGTCCTGTCGTGCGTCTCCCATCTGGACACACGCATGTGGGCGTTCGGAGTGACCGAACGAACGCCCGGATCGGCTGCAAGGGTCTCTACGGCGCTCTCAGGAAGGATCGCGGAGAAGCCGTTGATGATCTCGAGCCGCTGCTCGACCCGACCGCCGAGATCCTCGACGAGGGATTGCGGTCCCTCGCCTGCTCCCGGCATTTCGACGACCACGACCGGGACACCTGTGCTGTCATCGGCGAGAGCCGGACTGGCCGAGGCCAGTGGCAACAGTGCCACGATCATGAACACGATGGCGGCGATGACACCGAGTCTCCGCCTGGGAGAAAGACTCGAGTCGAGGATCTCTGCTGCAGGAACGCTGGTAGGACGAGTGGAACCGGCAGTCGAGAACGGGTGGATATCCATAGTTCGGGTATCGGCAACAGTCGGAAAAACTTGAGGGAGGATGACCACGCTACGCGCGAACACCGTCCCTGTCTCTTTGAGAAATACACGCCAAATACCCAGGTGGGTAAAGGTGTAGGCGCTGTACATGGGATTTGCCGAGTGTCTGAGGTGGCCACGGACCGTGGTGTTCTGGGTGGATCGGTTCAGCAGGATCCGACCCGCCTGGACGCAAGGTGAACGCACCTGTCAGGCAGGCACCAGGTCAACGCTCGGCTTGGCGCAGAGTGTTCGAGCAGACACCCTCGTTCGTATCGGATGCTCCGTCCGACGACTCGGATTCACGCGTCGGGGAGTGTCTTGTCGCACAGCTCTGTGCGCTCAGGAATCTCGAGGCTTCCCGGCACCTGCCGGGCTCCGCCTCGAGCGGCAAACGGTGCATGGAGGGCAACACTCTGTGCGAGGGTTCGGTTCCGGCCACGACTACGCTTCCTCGGCCGGGTGATGAAGATCCTCTGTTTTCGGCACCGTTCGGGCATGTCTGCCACGATCCAGGAACAGGATCCGGATGTCGGGGCTGCCGGTCTCAGGGCCGGGAGGCTCGGTGCCGGAGACCGACGCCGCTGCACACGCACTGCACAGTGCCTCGTCACCGGTGACGACCATGGCAGGCGCTGCGCAGCTCGAACAGAAGAGATCGGTCATCTCGACAGCTCGGCTCGGGTTTCCGGGTCACTCCTGCATTCGTGCATCACATGCCTCCGAGTGTTCTTGATGTGGTTATCGGCATGAAGCCCCCGAAAGGGCAGAACCGATCTACTTCGACACCCGGTGACTAGTTCCCGTCGTCGGTTTACCTGCGCCTACGAGACATCGATCCGGTATCTGATCGTGTAGTGCCCCAGCGCCGTAGCGATCGCATCGCGAACCTCGTCCGGCTCGGATCCCTCCGTTCTCACCACAGAGATCTCCGCGACGACTCCGTAGCGCGAATCCGGACGCGCGAGCACCTCGACAGATCGTACGCCGTCGATGCCTGCCACCACGTTGTGGAATTCGTCAACGATCTCGCGCCGTACCAATTCGGGCTTGAAGATCTTGCCGACGGCGGTGAGTGGAATCGTGTCGACGATGCGGATCTGTTTCGGCACCGCGGCGCGCTCGCCGATATGGTCGCGGGCGAACTCCAGGAGATCATCGACGGTCACCTCGACCCCGGGCTTGAGCTGCACATAGGCGACCGGCATCTCACCGACCCTCGGATCTGGCCGGCTTACGGCGGCCGCCAGCGCCACCGCAGGGTGCCTGTGCAGAGGCCCTTCGATGAGCTTCGGATCGATGTTGTGGCCACCTCGGATGATCAGCTCCTTCTTGCGCCCTGCAAGCCAGAAGTATCCATCGGCGTCCTGGCGTCCGAGGTCGCCGGTGTTGAACCATGGGCGGCCTCCGTCGCAGGTATCGACCCAGGCCGTACGGTTGTGCTCGTCGTTCTTGTAGCCGGGCATCACGTTCGGTCCACGAATGATCACGATGCCGATCTCGTCGGTGTCACAGTCCCGCACGTACCGATCCTTCTCATCGAGGACGACGGTCTTCATCTCCTGGTACGGGATTCGGAAACCGATCGAGCCGATTCTACGTTCCCCGGCGGCGGGGTTCACCGAGCTGACACAGGTCCCTTCGGTCAGCCCGTATCCTTCCAGGATCCGAAGTCCCGTTCGCTCTTCGAACGCCCGGAACACCTCTACGGGCATCGGGGCCGCCCCGCAGATCGCGAATTGAAGCGAGCCGATGTCCTGGTCTGCCACAGGCACACGGAGCAGACCCGCATAGACGGTGGGGACACCGCTGAAGAAGTTGACACCGTAGTGCTCGACGATCTTCCAGAAGTTCTGGAGCAGGTCGGCGTCCCGATAACCCTGCGCTGTGGCGAGAACCGTGGAGGCACCTCTACTCCACGGGATGAGGCCGGTGACGGTTACGCCGTTGACGTGATAGAGGGGGAGTCCGCACAGCATCACCGTGTCGGGGACGATGTCGAGGATCTCGGCCGACTGCCAGGTGTCCGCAACCTCGTTGCCGTGTGTGTGTAGTGCCAGCTTCGGTGTGCCGGTCGTTCCACCGGTGTGAAACATCGAGGCGATGTCGTCGGGACGGATGACACGTTCGGCGACGAGTCGATCCGCCGGCCTTCCGGTCAGCGCCTCCGCGTAGTCGATCACCTGGACGGAGACGTCGGGGGCACCCGAACGCATCTGGCCGACGGCCTGCCGCTGCCGTGGCGGCAGGTAGGAAGCGAGATCGATCTGGACGATCGATTCGAGGGTAGGCACCGAATCGGCGATCGCCGCCACCCGATCCCAGATCGGCACGCCGGGGAATGGCGCCGCGGTCACCAGCACCTTGGTGGCCGCGGCGTTCATGATGTCGGCTATCACCGCCGGTTCGAGCAGCGGGTTGATGGGATTGACGATCCCTGCCGCCTCGGCGCCGAAGATCGTGAAGAACCCTTCGGGTAGATTCGGGAGGATCATCGAGACGACATCGTCGGAGCCGACACCGAGCTCATGGAACAGGTTTGCGGTCCGGGTGATGGCGTCGAGGAACTCCCGGTAGGTCCATGTGACCGGGTGCTCGTACATTGCTCCCTGCAAGAAGAACTGCAGGGCCGTCGCATCCGGGTTGATCGCGGCGCCCCGTGCGAGCATCTCGTACGTGCTACCGGCCAGGTTTCGCTCCTCGATCGGAACCGCCTCGATCGCCTCGATGTCGTGTTGGGTCGTGATCATGCCCATTCCTGCTCCTCTCCGATACTTGGCGTCAGTGCCAGTGCCGCAAAGGAAGCCCGGGCACCGGCGAGTCGAACGTCACCAGGTGGGTCATGGCGAGCGAGCCGAGGTACACCGTGCGCAGATCCGGTCCGGCAAACGTCACGCTGGTCGGAAACTGGAGTGTCGGTCCCACACACGCGAAGAGGTCTTCCGGTGCGAGCGTGTTCGACTCGATCTTCGCTATGGCGCTTTCCAAAGCGGGCTCGTTCACATCCTCGAAGACGGCGTGATAGTCCCCGTCGGGTGTGATGATCCCCAGGCCGTTGCGGGTGATCGGCGTCACCCAGAGGTTGCCCTCGGCGTCGAACGCGAACCCGTCGACGTAGGCGCCGCGGTCCAGACCGTCGGGCCCGTATACCTCCGCATCGCCGAGGGTGCCGTCCTCGTGCACCGGGAAACGCAGGATCCGTGCCTTCATCGTCTCGGCTGCGTAGAGGTACCGTTCGTCGGCATCCATCTTGATCTCGTTCGTGAAGTAGATGCCGTCGGCGACGACACGCGGCCCCTTCTCATCCCACAGGATGATGTAGCCGTCGGGTCGCGGCGCAGCGGCGGCGAGGAACCACGGGTTGGCGCGTGTCGAGATGGAGATCCATATGCGGTCCTTGCTGTCGATGAACACGTCGTTCGCCGACCCGAGGGGATGACCGTCGATCTCGTCGAGGAGCACCGAATGGTTGCCGTCACGGTCCATGGTGTAGATGGTGCCGTCGCCGATATTCGCGATCGTGAAGGTCGTTCCGTCGGCGTTGAGGGCGAAGCCGTTGCACTCGGGGCCGATTGAGCCGACAGTGGTCATCGTCCCGTCGGGGTCGATGCGAGTGAGCGCGCCTCGATTGTCGGGCGTCCATAGCGTTCCGTCGCGTTCGGCGAGCACGTTCTCGGGACGGGCGAGGCCTTCATAGACGAACCGAAGCTCGGAGAGATCGAGCGTGAAGTCGTTGATCGAACCCATGGGGCACCTCCAGAAGTCGCGAACTGCTCCTGTGCATGCTACGACCGCCCCTGTGGGCATGTTGCCGAAAGATGGCCTGGCCTCACGACGTTTCCCCGTGAGAGGATGTCACACCATCGCACGTGAGCGAGATCTGGCAGTACGATCATGACGATGAATGCCGATCAGCGGGCGATCACAGACGGTTTCCTCTTCACGGACCTGTACCAGCTCACCATGGCGCAGGTCTACTACCGGCTCGGCGTGCATGAGCAGCCCGCCGAGTTCGATCACTACTTCCGCTCGTACCCCGATTACGGAAAGCATCAGGCAGGATACGCGGTGAACGCGGGACTCGAATGGCTGCTCGACTGGATGGCCGAGACCCATGTGCAGGACGCCGACACCGACTACCTGAGAACCCTGACCGGCACCACCGGCAAGCGTTTGTTCGCCGATGACTTCTTGCATTGGCTGCGGATGAATGGGGACTTCTCCGGGCTCAGCGTCACGGCGATCCCGGAAGGACGCATCATCCATCGCAATGTGCCGATCACGGTGATCGTGGGACCTCTCGCCATGGCGCAAGTGCTGGAAACATCTCTTCTCAACCGCCTGAACTACCCGACGCTCATCGCCACGAAGGCCTCGCGGGTGCACGAGGCGGGTCGGGGCAGACCGGTGCTCGAGTTCGGGATGCGCCGGGGACCGGAACGGGGCACCGATGCGGGGACACGTGCCGCGCTGATCGGCGGCGCCGACTTCAGCTCCAACGTCGGCACATCGGCGACTCTCGGCCTTCCTGCGAAGGGCACACATGCGCATTCGTTGATTCAACTGTTCCTGGCAAAGGGAGAGGGCGAGATCGATGCCTTTCGAGCCTACGCGGACGTCTTTCCC
Source organism: Actinomycetota bacterium (assembly GCA_013152275.1). NCBI lineage: Bacteria > Bacillati > Actinomycetota > Actinomycetota bacterium. The sequence continues at coordinate 44,516 of JAADGS010000036.1, forward strand.
GACGACTGCCTTCTCCTCGTCGATACGATCGACACGATCGAGAGTGGCATTCCCAATGCCATCACCGTGTTCGAGGAGCTGCGCCGCAAGGGCCATGAGCCGCTTGGGATTCGCCTCGATTCGGGTGATCTCGCCTACCTGGCGATTCAGGCGGCGGCCATGCTCAACGCGGCAGGTTTTCCGAATGCGTCCATCGTGCTCTCCTCCAATCTGGATGAGCTCGCCATCTGGCAGATTGTCTCTCAGATCGAGGGAGAGGCACCTCGGTACGGTGTGGACGCCGACCGGCTCATCAACCGCCTCAGTTATGGCGTCGGAACCCGCCTCATCACCTCACACGGCGACGCGTCCCTCGATGGCGTGTACAAGCTCGTGGCGATCGAAGAGCAGGGGAAGTGGATGCCGGCGATCAAAGTGTCGGAGTCGCAGGCCAAGATCCCCAATCCCGGCCGGAAGCAGATCTGGCGGCTCTACGACCGGCGAGGCACGGCGACGGCCGACGTGCTCGGCACCGTCGATGAGCGCCTTTCGATGGATGAGCCGCTGACGCTGCATCATCCGGTCATTCCGACCGCGGTTCGGCGGCTGGAGGCCGGTGCGATCTCCGAGGTCGAGGTACTGCCTATCCCCGTCGTTCGGGAGGGCAGACGGGTATCGGAGCCGCCGTCCATGGAGGAGCTGCGGAGACGCCGGATTGCCGACCTCGATCGTCTCGATCCCGGGGTGCGGCGACTCATCAACCCGCACGTCTATCACGTGTCGCTCACCGAAGCGATGTGGAACCTGAAGGTCGGGCTCGTTCGCTCACTGCGAGTGTGACAGGGCGTCGCGGCGCGACCGGGCCGTTTCCATCAGGCGTTACGAGTTCGACATGGCACGCCAGATCGTCTCCGAGGTGAACGGCGGTTTCGTCAACCGGACACCCACGGCGTCGTAGATGGCGTTGGCGAGGGTGGGGATCGGGGCGTTGATACCGATCTCCGCGATGGACTTGGCCCCCATCGGTCCGGTATCTTCGTATGTCTCGACGAGGATCACTTCCAGGGGGGGCATGTCCGTCGTCGCGGGGATCTTGTAGCGGCCGAGGTCCGGGTTGCGCATGCGGCCGTACTTGTCGAAACGCATCTCTTCCATCAGCGCATACCCGATTCCATTCGCGATCGCCCCTTCGAGCTGCCCTTCTGCCAGGCGAGGATTGATCGGGGTGCCACAGTCGGCTGCGGCGACGTAACTCACGATCTTCAGCTTCCCGGTCTCGACATCGACGGCAACTTCCGCAAACGATGCCAGGAACGGCGGTGGGGATACGTCGGCGACGAACGAGGCGGTCGCCCCGATCTGGAACTGCTCCACACCGTAGAGAGAGCGCAGGGCCACATCGGAAAGCGTGACACTCCTGGTGTCTCTCGCGATCACCGTGCCATCGACGAACTCGAGGTCGTCGGCATCGACCTTGAGCATGGCCGAGGCGACTCCGGCGATCTGAGAACGAACGGTCTCCGCTGCACGCACGACGGCGGAGCCGGATACATAAGTCGTCGACGATGCGTAGGCACCGACGTCGAACGGGGTGACGTCGGTATCGGAGGACAGCACGAGGATCTTGGAGAGCGGGACACCGAGTACTTCTGCGGCCATCTGGGCGAGGATGGTGTCCGAGCCGGTCCCCAGGTCCGTTGCACCGATGAGAAGGTTGAACGAGCCGTCATCGTTCATCTTGATCGTTGCTGCGGCCATGTCGACGGCGGGAATACCGGATCCCTGCATATGGATCGACATGCCGACGCCGTGGATCCACGGTCCTTCGCGCCGTCGAGCACCGCGCTTCTCGGCCCAGCCGATACGTTCGGCACCGATCTCGATGCATTCGTCGAGACCACAGCTTCCAACGGTCTGCGGCACTCCCTTGCGCCCCTCGCCGAGTTCTTCAAAGATCGGACTGGTCTCTCCGGACCGGATGTGGTTGATGCGCCGTAGCTCGAGAGCGTCCATGCCCAGCTTCTCGGCGAGCAGGTCGATCGCCGTCTCCAATGGGAAGATCCCCTGGGTGGCCCCGTAGCCCCGGTACGCGCCGCCGACGGGAAGGTTCGTGTAGATCCCACGGGCGGAGAAGCGCACATTCGGTGCCTTGTTGTACATCGGCAGGGTTTTGGAACCCGTGTTGGAGACGACGGTGAGGTTGTGGGCGCCGTAGGCTCCGGTGTTCTCGAGCGCCTTCATGTCGATGGCCTGAAGCTGTCCGGTCTCGTCGGCGGCAAGCCGGACGGTCACCCTCATGGGGTGGCGGGTCCGGGATGCGTAGAACTCTTCCGCCCTGGTGTATTCGAGACGGCTCGGCATGCCGGTCCGTAGGGTGACGAGACCGACGAGGTCTTCGATGAGGATTTCCTGCTTGACGCCGAACCCTCCACCGATACGTGGCTTGATGACGCGGATCCGACTCGCGGGTACTCCCAGGACGCGAGCAATGATCCTGCGCACGTGGAACGGAACCTGCGTGCTCGTGTACAACACCAGCCGGGCGTTGTCGTCCAGGTAGGCGACCGAGATGTGTGGTTCGAGGGGAACGTGCTGCGCATACTGGGTCTCGCCGGTGAATTCGGCCGACGCGAAGGCATCGGCGATCGCCTTGTCGACGTCGCCTATGTTTGCCTCGACCGCTCCGGCGATGTTGTGTTCCGCATCCCAGATTCCCGAAGCGTCGGGTTCGTCGTGGATCACCGGAGCGCCAGGGGCCATGGCCGCGTCGATGGAGAGCACGGGTTCCAGGGGCTCGTAGTCGACTTCGATCAACTCGAGAGCCTTCTCTGCGACCGCGCGTGAGGCGGCGGCAACGGCGGCAACCCGATCGCCGATGAAGCGGACCTTCTCATCGAACATGCGGGTGTCGTAGGGGGAGGGTTCGGGATGTCCCTGGCCGGCCGTCGTGTAACGGACGGCGGGGGTGTTGGCATATGTGAGAACGAGTGCGACGCCTTCGAGCGCCTCGGCCTTCCGGGTGTCGATGGCCTTGATGCGCGCGTGGGCATGCCGGGAGCCGAGCACGGCGATGTGCAACATTCCGGGAAGATCGAGGTCGCCGGCGAACACGGGCTTGCCGGTGACCAGCGCCCTGCCGTCGACTCGTCGTTCGTTCTGTCCGACGACGTTGAACCTCTCAGTCATCGGTGACCTCCCGCATCCTGGCTGCGGCGAGCTGCACTGCTTCGATCGGTTTGACGTAGCCGGTGCAACGACACAGGTTTCCACGAAGAGCCGCGCGGACGTCGGCTTCGGAGGGATGGGGGTCGCTGTTCAGCAACGCGGCCGCGCTCAGAAGCATCCCCGGGGTGCAGAATCCGCACTGGACGGCACCCGTATCGAGGAAGGCGTTCTGGAGAGGGTGCAGCACCCCTTCCGAAGCGAGGCCTTCCACCGTGAGGATTCGCTTGCCGTCTGCCGCCGGAGCCGGGTAGTTGCAGGAGGTGATGGCTCGCCCATCGACGAGTACGGCACATGCGCCGCAGTCACCGTTGTCACAGCCGTTCTTGACGCCTTTGAAACCCAGTCTCCTCAGCAGAACGAGCAGACTCTCGCCGGCGCCCACGTGTTCGTCGAACGGCTGATCGTTGACGGTGAATCTCACACGTACACCTCCTCGCCGGTGGTCTCGGTGAGGCAACGGCGCACCAAGACTCTTGTCAGGTGGCGGCGGTAGTCGGCGCTCGCCCGGGGGTCGTTGCGCACCTCGACGGTCTCCATGGCCTTTTCCGATGCTCGGCCGATGGTTGCGGCGTCGAGGCGGTGGCCGACCAGAACCGATGAGGCCTCACTCAGCTCGACGGCCAGGGCCGGTCGCTCGCCGACGACGACCCTGGCCCAGGAGACGACATCGCCTTCGAGACGGATCGCGCAGGCGACGTTCAAGATGGCGAGGTCATACGTGGTGCGGGCAAACTTTCTGAAGGCGGCTCTTCCCGTGTCGCGCTCGAGATGAACCCCGGTCACGACCAACCGGGTTCTGTTCTTGCGCGTCGAGTAAAAGTCCGCCAGCGGCATGTGGTGATGGCCCCCGTCGAAGAAGGAGATCCTCGCGTCGACGGAGAGGAGGACCGGCACGACATCGGAGAGCCTGCCTCGTGCCAGGTGCCCGCCGATCGAGGCGGCGTTGCGATGCAGCGGAGACGCGACCTGGGCGAGCATCGTCGGGATCACACCGGACCAGATATCGGCGAACGGCGAGTAGTCGAGTACATCGGTCAGTGTCGTCAGCGCTCCGATATGGAAGCCTGTGTCGTCGGCCGTGATTCCCCCGAGACCCGTGCGCGAGAGATCGACGAGTGTGGTGACATCGGCCGGAGGGTGCACGGTGAGGTCGGTGCCACCAGCGACGAGGCGGGCGCGCGTCCCCAACTTCTGAAGAGTCCTGAACGCCTCCTCGACGGACGCAGGGTGGAGGTATTCGGTGAACATGCTTCACGAGCCTAGTTGTGTTGCTGCGTTGGTTGGTCACATGGCTCATGGGCCGTTTCTTCCCGATGGCGGTCTGGGTTCAGGTGTGATCGTGCGTGAGGAATGGGCCGTAGAGGTCCTCGTGGCATTGCCGTTTCGAGTGGATCGGCACTGGACGGTCGCTCGACCGGGAGACGGTCGAGGGATGCATGCCACCCGCCTCGGTGAGCGCTCATCACCCATCGACAGAGAGCAACCCGACGGTTGTCGACGCCGGTTGAATTCTGCGCGCTTTGCGCCGGTTGAATTCTGCGCGGTTTGGTGGATGTCGTCCGTGGCGGCCGGTTGCTTGTGTTTGTCTTCGAGTCGGCAGAAGCCGCCTTTGAGGATGATGATGTGCGAGTGGTGGACGAGGAGGTCGCCTTGGCCGTGGCCGGAGGCGATGGTGGGAGGTGCCGCCCTTCGGCGGAGGGAGTTCCGCCAATGGACACCTCGAGACGCGCACCGATTGGCGAGGCCGTTGTGTCCGGGCCGCGATGCCTACCCCGCGGCCTTTCATCACTGCCGCGTCGCGGTACAAACGAAGCGCCGAGTGCCGGGTGCGGCGAGCGAAGTGGACCGCCGATCCACGCGCCGGCATCACTCGGCGGGCGCTTCTAGGGCTTTGCCCAGTCCGGGAGCGTGACTTCTTTCCAGCTGTCGTAGCTCCAGTCGTTGTCCAGGAGCGGGAACATCGGCGGGCGAAGGTACTCGAGCCGCGAGTCGAAGCCGTAGTGCCGATACTTGATGTACGAGGCGATGGCACCGACGTTGCGGGTCGCAATGGATCCGTTGGTATAGAGGTGGGATTCGGGCGGAGCGTACCCGCTGAATCGCCACCGGGCGTACTGGCCCAGGAGTGCTGCGTTGATGTACATCTTGCGGTCGGAACCGACTGCATTGTGATTCACGACAATCTCGTCGGAGGCCACGAGACCCAAAATGTCCTGAGAGTTTGGATCGTCGTAGTAGGTGTCGGCGTTGATGATGAGGTTCTTTCGCGAAGCCGCCGAACCCGCATACATGGTCAACGACCCGCGCAGAATCGAGTCCTTGAAGCCGTCGCCGTCTTGGTCCACGCCAACGGGCGCGTACCGATCGCCCACGACGAGGTGCTGGTTGGCCCACAGCGTTCCACTGACAGGCATGTCGAACGTGCCGTAGAGGGTCCATCCCGCCGATCCCGACTGCGCATTCGACCACCACCATGTCTCGCTGTGTGAGGTCGTCGACTTCAGGATCCGGAGCTTTCCCACGCCTCCATCCACGTAGGCGTGCACCAGCCACGCGGTTGCGTTGGCGTCGTCGAGACAGATGCCGCTGCCGCCGCAGGCCGTGCTCTTCACCAGGTCGAGATCATCCCAGAAGTCGTTGAAGTCGAGCGGCTGGGGATACGCATCGCGGATGTTGTTGAAACTTCCGGTCGGGGAGCTCTCCCATCCCTGGGCGCCGTCTGCCCAAACTGCCGGAGGGGAGGTGATCTTGCCTTCGGCGAACACGTCTGCGTGAGCCGTCGTGTCGCCGGCGAAGGAGATGTTGCCGCCGGCGTAGATCTTGCCGAACGTCTCGGCATAGGCACCGTATGACAGGTCGGTCTGCACTGCTCGGTAGAACTCCGACAAGGCGGTTGCATGGATGCTTGCCGTGATGGCGCGACGTTGCACCGACGTCCCGCGCTTACCGACAACCATCACTTCGACGGGTCCACTGATCGGCGGTGTGACTTCCATGAGCACACCGATGTCGTTCCTGCTGGCCGCCGCGTTCAACACCGGGTGTACGTACCAGTCAGGATCCGGTATGCCGTCTCCATTCCGATCGGGGTCGAGGTACGACCACGTCTGACAGCCTGCGAGCCACGCGTTGCCTGGTTGGACTATCTGCCCGTAGCCCGCCGCCGTGACCGTTTCGCAGCGCCGAGCCCGCTCTGCCTCGTCGACCCAATGAAGGTAGTAGAGGGGATCGATGGTCAGCTTGGAGGCGTAGCGGTCCAGCATTGCCTCTGCACCTGCCACGACGGTATCTTCACGCTGCTGGGAGCGTGCCTGCTCATACTGGATGGTGGCCTCTTTCAGCAGGGCAACGATGACCAGACTGACGAGCAGCAGCATCATCATCACCGTGATGAGAGCGATGCCCTGGTCGTTTCGGTCAGTCCGTCGCATTGCGCAGTCTCACTTCTTCGTGGAGGGCCATCGGGTTCAGCCCGGTGCTTGACGCATACGCGATACGCAGATCGACGATGATGAGTGGAGCGTTGCAGCGCGTCGACTCGACAGAACTCTCACATGAGGCAACCTCGGTACGAGTCGCAGGGCTACCCACCCATTCCACCGCCCGGAAGATGGGGCCCACGGACACGTACGGGTCTGCCAGCACGTTCTCGAGGGTGATGAACTGGCGATGGATCACGTTGTCGTCGAAGGTGTAGTCGGGAGGTACGGACGAGGTGTCCGCGGTATAGATCGTCTCTTTGAGATCGCACGTGCCACCTTGCGCGCCGTTGGAGCAATCGACCAGCTCGTAGACGTATTTCTCCGGAGCCGGATGCGGTTGGAGGCGGTCGCTATAGAAGACGAGCCTGTTCCACGCGACCTCCTGGATCGGCCGGCTCGACGCGATCGACAAAGGAGCACTGGCCTGGCGAAGCTCCACGACCAGGCCTTCGAGCATCGGTCGGGCCTCCCGCTGAACTTGCGCGAGGGAGGATTGACGTGCAAGGTCGGTCATGAGGCCGGTCACGACGGCGAAGATCGACGCGAGGGTGAGCGAGGTGATCGCGGTGGCGATCATCATTTCGACCACGGTGAAACCTTCGTCTCGGTGCCGGAGGAACGCGAAGATGTGCTTCATGACGCCGGACACGTCTTCCTGGAATAGGTTGACCACACCTTGTGAGACCCGGAATACACTCGGAGTCTGCTGGTGCTCTTGGTCGAGCCGTTCAGGCAAACCTTCTTGACGGTCCAGTTACCTGCCGCCACTGCTGCCGAGCCTTGGCCGTTCACATTCGGGTATACGAGGATCACGTCGTCGGGGTTGCCGCCCCTGGGCAGGTACTCGTAGTGCTCGACCGCCTGGTTGTTGTCGGTGAACGTGATCAGTCCGTATCCGGACGGCGTGGAGAGGGTCATGATCAGCGTCTGATCGTTCGAAACCGTGACGTTCTGCGTCCGCGATTGGTGCCCGAATGGGGACGTCGCGGTGACGGTGACGGTGACGTGGTTTCCTTCGACGAAGTGGGCAACCTCACCGTTCTGGTCGGTTGTCGCCGTGCTGGTGCCGGCAGCCACGACGAAGGTGAGTCCTACGCCGCGAATCGGAACGCCTGTGGCGTCCTTGACCTGCACCGTGAGGGTGGAACCGACAGCGACCGTCAGTGCGAATGTCTCGGTGTGGTCCGCGGTGTCGGGGTAGCCGGACGGGACCAGCACGTTGGAACGGTCGACCTGGGAGTAGCCGTTGGCCAGCAGGGAGAACGAGTAGGAGCCCGGGATGAGCGGGGCACCGTTTGCCTCGGTGATATCCCAGCCGCTCCCGTTCCATTCGGGGGAGGCTTCGGTAAAGGTGACCACGCCGAGCGGTTCGGTGAGCGTCAGGGTCGCAGGTCCTCCGACAGGTAATCCGTTCGCGTCGTCGTACATCTCGACGTGAAGGACGGCGGGATGGTAGATGCGCACCGTCATATTTGCGGTCTGGGTTGGTGCGACGTGGATTCGCTCTGCTTCGGTCCCGATGTCGCCCGGATGGATGCGCCACCCGCCGGAGTCGAGAGAACCCATCGAGCCTCCGAGCCTGGCGTAGTAGTAATAGTCGACCCCGGAACTGGTGTTGGCATCCAGTCCGGCGAAGATCTGGGTCGCGTCGGGTGTTCCCGGAAAGGCGACGAAGCCCGTGTCTTCCACGAGGAAGACCTTCGGGTAGGGCAGGATGCTCGGTGAAGCACCGTCCGGTTCCACTTTCACGAGGCTGACAATCGCATTCGCCTTGTTGTCGTCGGCGGCCATCGACGGTGGAGCGATGATCGTCGTCATCGCGATCGGCTTGAAATCGCCGGTGGTACGGCTGACCGTGACGATGACCTGTTTGTAGTCGATGCCAGAGTCGAAATGCCCTTGTACGCCGTCACCGCCTTGGGGAATGACGTCTTCGCCGGGATTGATGCTTCCGAAGTACTTGATGTCGGTGGAGACGGTGAAGTTCAGCCCGTTGACCGTCACCGTCTCAGAGGGCTGCAACACCCCCGAAGGCAGGCTGGACGTGTAGCCGACGTCTTGGTAGGCGAGACTGCGCAGTTCCTCGATACGGCCCTGAGCGATGTTCGTGGCGATGGTGGCCTGGCTCGACCTGCGCAGAATGTCGAATCCACTGGAGATCGGCCCGATGGTCATGACGATGACTGCACCGAGGATCGCCAAGGCAACCGCGACCTCCACCACGGTGAAACCATGGTCGGACCGGACATTCGGTTTCATACCGTTGTCCATCGGTAGGAGCGCCTGTTCGCTTGAGGGTTGTTGGACATCGAAATGAAGTGACTAGTGCCCTTTGCCGCCAGATCTCTGAACCCAGGGCTCAGGGGGGTCGCCACGACCCCTACGAACCCAGGGTTCGCAGGTACCCGTGTGTCGGCGTGATCGGTCTCGATGACATCAGCACGAACCTACGACTCGGAACACTAGGTTGAAGTTGACGAACGGGAGATCCCATGCCGGCGACAACTCCAGGAATGGTCTGCGCACACCACCACCTCTACTCGGTGCTTGCACGGGGCATGCCTGCTCCGCCAAAAACACCGACCAATTTCCTCGAGATTCTCGAACAGGTGTGGTGGCGCCTCGATATCGCTCTCGATCTCGACATGTTGGAGTGGTCGGCAAAGCTGGGCGCACTGGAGGCTCTGGAGCAAGGCACCACGGTGATCGTGGATCACAACGAATCGCCAAACGCCATCGAGGGCAGTCTTTCTGTCATCGCGGACGCCTGCGCGGAAGTCGGGGTGCGAGTGGTGTGTGCGTACGGCATCACGGATCGTCACGGGCATGAGGCGGCGCTGAGAGGCCTGGCGGAGAACGAACGTTTCATCAGGGGCGGTGGCAGGGGATTGGTCGGCATTCACGCAGCGTTCACCTGTGCCGACGAGAGTCTCGAATCTGCAGCGGGGATCGCGAGAGACCTCGGCGTGGGAGTGCACATCCACGTCGCGGAAGGCGAGGTGGACATCGAAGCCTGCCGGCGACTTGGTGCGCTGACACAGGATGATTGGCTTCTCATCCACGCGGTCCACCTGCCCACCGATCATGGCCTCTCCGGAACGATCGTGCACAACCCACGCTCGAATCTCAACAATGCCGTTGGATATGCGAACCCTGCCCGGTTCACCAACCCGGTCGCCTTGGGAACGGACGGAATCGGTGCTGCCATGATCGAGTCGTTCCGTCTCGCCTACGTCATGCAACGGTCCGTGGACGTGACGGCGAGCCCGGAGACGGCATGGGGCTGGCTGGAAGAAGGCTGGTGTATCGCCCCAGAGGCACTCGATGATCTGGTGACCTGGTCGTACGATCCTGTGGACCCGTGGCATCTTGCGTTCACATCCGGCGTGCATCCGGTGAGGGTCGAGATCGCGGGAGAGGTCGTCTTCGAGGACGGGAAACCGACGCGGGTCGATGCAAAGGAGATTCGGGCGAAAGCCCGAGAGCAGGCCATGCGCCTCCACGCCCGGCTATGAGTGGCCACGAGCATCGGCCGGCGAGAAGAAGGAGAGCAAAGGATGTCTGACCGATTCCACCCGATCTCGATGCGTCAACTCAGCCATTGGATCTTCTCTGATCTTGCGGAAAACGACTGTGTCTTTGGTGTCCCGCGCTCGGCGTTCTTCGTCCCCGGCCCGGACGATCACTTTCGCACAAACAACTACGGCTACCCGATGGACAACCCGTTTGGCGTGGCAGCCGGGCCGCACACGCAGATGGCGCAGAACATCGTCGTCGCCTGGCTGAACGGCGCACGTTTCATCGAGTTGAAAACGGTCCAGACGCTCGACGAGTTGGACGTGCCCAAACCGTGTATCGACTGTCAGGACGAGGGCTACAACGTCGAATGGTCCCAAGAGTTGAAGATTCACGAATCGTTCGACGAGTACCTGCGTGCCTGGGTGCTGATCCATGCGCTCCATCGCAAGCTCGGATTCGCCGGGGACGGTCCCGGGATGATCTTCAACATGAGTGTCGGGTACGACTACGCGGGTATCCGTAGGCCCAACGTGCAGTGGTATCTCGACCAGATGCACGACGCCTCCGCCTATCTCGACGAGTATGTCGACATCGTGGCGGAGGACTGTCCCGAGGTGCGGGACATCGACATCCCTGCCCGGCTGTCCGACACGATCACCCTCTCCACGATGCACGGCTGCCCACCCGACGAGATCGAGAAGATCAGCAAGTACCTGATGAGGGAGCGGGCGCTCCACACGAGTGTGAAGTCGAATCCGACGCTTCTCGGTCCGGGGAAGGTTCGTGAGATCCTTCACGACGACCTGGGGTACGTCGACGTTACCGTGCCGGACGAGGCCTTCGAACACGACCTGCGCTACGAGGATGCCGTGGCGATGTTTCACCGTCTCCTTCGTGTCGCACACTCGATGGGGGTCACCTTCGGTGTGAAGCTCTCCAATACCCTCGAGGTTCTGAACTTCAGAGAGGTCTTCGAGGAAGCGACGATGTACATGTCCGGGCGCGCGCTGCACGCGATCACGGTGAATGTCGCCAACGAGCTCAACGAGGAGTTCAAGGGAGATCTCCCCATCTCGTTCGCCGGCGGAGCCGACGCATTCAATGTTCCGGCGCTGCTGCGCTCGGGGATGAAGAGTGTCACCGTGTGCTCCGACCTGCTCAAATCGGGCGGCTACATGCGAATGCTGCAGTACTTCGAGACGACCGACGCGGCAATGGGCCTCGTCGGAGCGACGGACCTCGCCGACTTCATCGCCCGCTCTGCAATCCGTGACCCGGGGTTCGGCGATTTCGCATCGATCCTGAGCACGACATCGTTCAGCGATACCGGCCTGAATCCTGACATGGACGAGTGCGAAGCGCTGGCCGCCTTTCTCTCTGCGGGGTTCGAAGGAAGCGCGTCGGAGGCGATTCGGGATTGGGGAGTGCGACGAGGTTTGACGGAGACGGAGGTCGGGGAGTTCGCCGATGAGGTCGTGAAGGCCCTGGCGAGGATCAACCTGCGCTCCTATGCGAGCCAGGTTCGACGGGCGTTTGAGCTCAAGAAGAGCTCATTCCTTCGTGACAGGTCCAAGACTGCCCGTCCGTTGGGGCTCTTCGACTGCATCGAAGCTCCCTGTGAGGACGAATGTCCCGTGAATCAGCGTGTCCCCGAGTACATGCGCGCGGTTCAGGATGGGGACTGGGCTCGAGCCGTCGAGGTGACTCGCCAGGACAACCCGATTCCGACGATCCTGGGCGAGGTCTGCGACCACCTCTGTGAGCTCACGTGCATCAGGACCCACTACGACGAGCCCCTTGCGATTCGCGGCATCAAGCGTTTCATCATGAAGCACGAAACAGACCCGAATCTGGTGCCCCAGGCACCGCCGAACGGCATACGGGTCGCGATCATCGGTACGGGACCGGCCGGAATCTCGGCTGCCGAGCGTCTCGCGATGAACGGATTCTCGGTAACGATGTTCGAACAACACCTCTATGCGGGTGGCATGGTGGCCGGAGCGATTCCCGAGTACCGCCTGCCCCAGCCCGAAATCGACCACGATCTCGAGGTGCTCGACGAACTCGGTGTGGAGATTCGCTACGGACAGACGGCAGGCAAGGATTTCACCGTCTCTGATCTGCGGGAACAGGGGTACGCATACATCGTCGTGGGCGTCGGGGCACAGATCGGCAAGAGGCTCGGTCTGGAGGGCGAAGACGCCGCCGGAGTGATCGACGCCTTGCACTTCTTGAGAGAGGCGCGGGAGGGGCACCCGGTACGGGTCGGGAAACGTGTGGCAGTCATCGGGGCCGGTGACACGGCGATGGACTGTGCGCGGACGGCCTGGCGCCTCGGGGCGGACGAAGTGACGGTCGTCTACCGGCGGACGATCGACCAGATGCCGGCCGATCGGGAAGAAGTCCACGCGCTCCTCGAGGAGGGCATCGGCGTGGTGGAGTTGGCAAGTCCCGTCGCTCTCCACATCGAAGGCGGTGCTCTCACAGGATTGGTCTGTGTCCGCAACGAATACCGGGGAGATCGGGACGGGTCCGGGCGCAAGATTCCGCATCCGATCGAGGGCTCCGAGTTCGAGCTTCCATTCGACATGTTGATCTTGGCCATCAGTCAGCACGCGTCGATCGACTTCTTCGGAGAGGAGGTGCCACGCCTCACCGATCGCGGATATCTCGAAGTCGATCCGTTGACGTTGGAGACTTCGGTCCCAGGGATCTTCGCCGCGGGCGATGTTGCGGGGTCGGGTCCGGCCTCGATCGTCAAGGCCGCGGCCGATGGCAAGGCGGTGGCGGCAGCAATCATTGCTCGAGAAGGCGGCGTGGTCGAGCCTGCGCCCCGGGTGCTACCCGACATTCCCGTTGCGGACCTTCAGGTACGAAAAGCCCATCGGGAGTATCGCGTTCCGATCACTCATGCGCCGGTCGCCGAGCGGAAGAACTTCGCCGTCTCGACCTTCCCGTACACGGTCGAGGAGGCCCGGGCGGAGGCTGCTCGCTGCCTCGACTGCGACCTGTACTGCAGTATCTGCGTGGGAGTGTGTCCCAACATGGCGCTCATGACATATGTTTCGAAGCCGATCAGCGTGGATCTCCCGGTCGTTACGATCAACGACGGTGCGCATGAGGTGATCGATCACACTCCGTTTCGTGTGGAGCAGGACTATCAGATCGCTGTGCTGACGGATTTCTGCAATGAATGCGGCAACTGTGTGACGTTCTGTCCGACCGCGGGCGAGCCGTATCGTGACAAGCCCCGTTTGTACCTGAACCGCGAAGACTTCCTTGCCGAGACCGGCAATGCCTTCATGCTGTCCGAGAGGGACGGGGTGGCATCGATGCAGGGGCGGTTCTCGGGAGAGACCCACGAGATCGAGCTGAACGACTCCCTGTCGTATCGGGGGCCAGGGGTGTCGGCTCGCCTCGACCCGGGCACATTCGCAGTTCTCGATGTGACCGGTTCCGACGGCTCTGTTCTCCGGTTCGAGGAGGTCGCCATCATGTACGCGCTCCTGCGTGGGCTGCAGGAGTCGATGCCGCAACTTCCTCGATTCGGAGCCGAGGACAGAGGGCGCATCGCGCCGCCCCAGTTTGCCTCCTGACCCGAGAGCAAGGCCCAAGGCTCGAGGTTGCCTGCTTTGATGAAGGCGTCTTCTCGCCCGCCGTGTGCCCACGTGTCGAACGGCGGCGCACGGTCCTGGAAGAGGGAAGAGTCCGCTTCGAAAGGCACCCGTCGCATCGAGCGCCTCGTCGAGAGGGCAATTCGGCGGATGCGGCGAGGATCACGGCAGGAAAGAGTGGGGGGCGACGAGACACCACGCGAAAAGCGATAGGCTTGGATCAATCCGCACCCGTTTCTCGGTCGAGACGCGGCCTCGAGATGAAGGAGAGAGTCATGAGAAGCTTCGCCGGTCGGGACATCTTGTCCCTCAAAGGATTCGAACGTGCCGAATTCGAGCACGTGTTCCAGACCGCCACCGAGCTGGAGCCGATCGCCCGGGAGCGCCGGAACACCGATCTGCTGGCGGACAAGACGCTTCTCACCGCCTTCTACCAGCCGTCGACCCGAACGAGGATGGCCCACGAAGCCGCGATGCACCGACTTGGCGGCCATGTGCTGGGCTTCGCCGACGCGAAGATGACCCGCGCGGGTGACTTCTACCAGGAGTCGATCAAGGACACGGTTCACATGCTGGAGTACTACGGCGACGTGATCGTGATGCGGCACTTCCAGCAAGGTGCTCCACAAGAGGCGGCCAAATGGTCCAGCGTGCCGGTCATCAACGCCGGGGACGGCTGGGGCGAACACCCCACACAGATACTGACCGACCTGTACACGGTGCTGACCGAGAAGGGCACGATCGACGGGTTGACATTCGTCGCGATCGGAGACATGCGGATGCGCACGATGCATTCGCTCGGCTACGCCCTCACACAATTCGATGCCCAGATGATCTCGGTTGCACCGCCCGAAATGTCGCTCACCGACGACTTCAAGGCCGAACTCGCCGAGCAGAATCTCTTCGTCAGAACGGCCGAGCATGTCGCCGACGTCATCGGCGAGGCGGACGTGATCTACATGGAGCCGGTGGTCCAGGCCGACTACACCAAGGGTCGGGACGAGCGTGCCGGTGAGGCAGGCTCCACACCGGACAACTACAAGGTGACCCGTGCACTGCTGGCCGACAAGGCAAAGTCGGATGCGATCATCCTGCACTCGCTCCCGCGTATGGACGAGCTTCCTGCCGACGTGGATGCAACCAAGCACGCCCGGTACTGGCAGGAGGCCTACAACGGCGTCGTCATGCGGATGGCGCTGCTGGCACTCGTGCTGGGCGCAACGGAGTAGGGAAGTACCTGGTACTTCGTACTTGGTACGAAGTACGAAACACCCGATACGGCTCAACGCAGGAGGACGAGATGCAGACTGGACTGAGGGGTCGTGACATGATCACGACCCAGGAGTGGACCAAAGACGAGATCGACACCGTTCTGGATCTTGCGTTCGATCTCAAGCGCAAGCAGGCAGTCGGCGAGCCGCACGCCTACCTTCGTGACAAGGTGCTGGCGATGTTGTTTTTCTTCTCGAGTACCCGAACGAGGGCGAGCTTCGAGGCAGGGATGGCGCAGCTCGGTGGACACGCGATGTTCATGGAGTCACGAACGACACAGATCAGCCATGGCGACACGGCAACCGAGATCGGCGAGATCCTCGGCCGCTACAGCGCGGGAATCGCGATTCGGCAGGTCGACTGGGGAGTCGGCAACGCCTATCAGCGAGCCGTGGCGGACGCGAGCCGTGTTCCGGTGCTGAACATGCAGTGTGAGATGTATCACCCCCACCAGATCCTTGCCGATGTGATGACCATCATCGAGAAGAAGGGCGACCCGCGCGGGCGCACGCTCAACGTGAGTTATGCGTATGCTTCGAGCTACCAGAAGCCGCTCAGTGTGCCGCAGAGTCTCATCTTGCTGGCGACCAGATTTGGCATGAACGTGCGCCTGACTCGTCCGCCCGAGTTCAAGCTGATGCCCGAGATCGTCGCCCAGGCCGAAGAGAATGCTCGGCGGTCCAAGGGCTCGTTCGAGATCCTCGAGGATTTCGAGGACGGTTTCCGTGATGCCGACGTTGTATACGCGAAGAGCTGGGGAGCGATGCTCACCACCACGGACGATGAGAAGTCGGCGGCAATCGGGTCCAAGTACACGGACTGGATCACCGACGAGCGGCGAATGGCTCTGGCGAAGGAGGACGCGATCTACATGCATCCGCTTCCGGCCGACCGTAATGTCGAGGTGACCGACGGAGTTCTCGACGGGCCGCACAGCGTCGTGTTCGATCAGGCGGAGAACCGGCTCCACGCACAGAAAGCAGTGATGGCGTTGACGATGTAGCACCGGGTGTGAACCAGCCGGTGCGGGGCATCGAGAAGGAGAGATTTGTTGAGCAACACCAGACGTCCGCTCGCCGTGGTGGCCATTGGGGGCAATTCGCTGATCAGGGACGCCGAGCATCGCTCGGTGGAAGATCAGTACATTGCGGCCGGAGAGACGGATCAGCACATCGCCGAGTTGATTCGTACGGGTTGGGATGTAGCTATCACTCATGGGAACGGACCTCAGGTGGGTTTCATCCTGAGACGCTCCGAGCTCGCAAAGCACGAATTGCACGAGGTTCCGCTCGATGCCTGCGGTGCCGATACACAGGGAGCGATCGGCTACGCGCTCCAGCAGAATCTGTATAACGACTTCCTCCAGCTCGGCATCGACAAGACCGTGGCAACGGTTGTGACGCAGGTCGAGGTGGACGCCACCGATCCGGCGTTCGAGCATCCGGCAAAGCCGATTGGCACGTTCATGGATGCCGAGGCGGCCGCCCGCCGACGGGAAGTCGACGGCTGGGAGGTCGTGGAGGACGCAGGCCGGGGCTGGCGCAGGGTCGTGGCATCACCTCTCCCGAAGAGGATCGTCGAGATCGAGGCCATCCGGGAGTTGCTCGGAGCGGGGATGGCGGTCATCTGTGTCGGGGGAGGAGGCATCCCTGTCGTCGCCGACGAGACTGGTGCCCTCACGGGAGTCCCTGCAGTGATCGACAAGGACCGTGCCTCCGCCCTACTCGCAAAGGAACTCGATGCGGACCTGCTGCTGATCAGCACCGCGGTCGAGAAAGTGGCGTTGGGCTGGGGTACGCCGGAGCAGCGCTGGGTCGATCGGATGAGTCTCGAGGAGGCGAAGCAGTACCTTGGCGAAGGCATCCATTTCGCCAAAGGGAGCATGGCGCCGAAGATCGAGGCGGCGATCACCTTCCTCGAGGGCGGCGGTCGGGAAGTTCTCATCACGGACCCGGCGAACATCGAACGAGGTGTTGCGGGTGAGACCGGGACCCGGATCGTGCAATGACACCAGATCATGTCACGGGTTTGCGCTGCGTCATCTGTGGAAAGATCTACGCACCTGACGAAGTGGAGTATGTCTGCCCCGAGCACGGGTATGACGGCATTCTCGATGTCCTGTATGACTATGACCTGATCGCTTCTCGGACACGGCGGGACGATCTCGGGGCGGAGTGGTCCATGTGGAGGTACCGGCCACTGCTTCCCATCGCGGCGGACGCTGCAGTCCCACCCCTCGCCGTCGGGTGGACCCCTCTCTACGAGCTGCCCAAACAGGCCGAGAAGCTCGGGCTTGCCAGGCTCTGGATCAAAGACGGCGGGAGGGAACCGACCGCGTCGTTCAAGGATCGGGCGAGCGCAATCGCCATCGTCAAGGCCCATGAGAGAGGAGCAACGGTGATCACCACCGCCTCGACGGGGAATGCCGCCGCCGCGCTCAGCGGCCTCAGCGCGTCGGTGGGCCAGGAGAACGTGATCTTCGTCCCCCGTTCCGCTCCAGAGGCGAAGATCGCCCAGCTCCTTGCCTTCGGCTCGACGGTATTCGCGGTTCGAGGCACGTACGACGATGCATTCGAACTCTGTCTTCGCGTCGCGGATGCATATGGCTGGTACAACCGCAACACCGCCTACAACCCCTACATGAGCGAAGGCAAGAAGACGGCGGCGTATGAGATCGCGGAGCAGCTCGGGTGGGAATCGCCGGACGCCGTGCTCGTGAGTGTCGGAGACGGGTGCATCATCGGAGGTCTCCACAAGGGTTTCAAGGACCTGCTTGCCCTCGGCTGGATCGATCGGATTCCACGGCTCATCGGTGTCCAGGCCGAGGGAAGCAACTATCTGGCGGAGGCTTGGGAGACAGGTGAGGACGTGTTGACCAAGCCGGCCATCGACGCCCAAACCGTCGCGGATTCGATCTCGGCAGGGTTGCCGAGGGACCGGATCAAGGCGATGGCGGCGGTCGTCGAGACCGACGGCGCGTACGTGACCGTCAGTGACGACGAGATCCTGGCGGCAATCCCCGCGATGGCGAGAGCCAGCGGCGTGTTCGGTGAACCGGCCGGCGCTGCCGCATACGCCGGGCTCCTCAAAGCGAAGGAACTCGGGTTGCTCACCGCGGGAGACAAGGCAGTTGTCCTGAACACCGGAAGCGGTCTGAAAGACGTGGCGTCGGCAGTTCGAGCCGCCGGCATGGCAGGAAGTGTCTCGTATGAGATCACGCCCACCCTGGAAGCCGTACGGGCGGTGATGGAGGCCCCGTGATTCTGCACGAGCCGCACCTTCCTCCCGTGTACGAAGTACGAAGTACCAGGTACGAGATACCTCTCACCCCAGACTGGAGATACTCATGATCGACCTCACCATCCACGAAGGCCCGCTGGAACGGGCGCTGCAACGCGCCAGAGAGCGCAACATCATCATCCCCACGTTCGCTCAGCAGCGTGATCCGCGTCTCATCCCGGACGCCATCAAGGAGAAGTTGCGGGGTGTGGGTCTCTGGGACCTCGACCCGATCAACCTGTTCAGGATCACCTGGAAGAACGAGCCGGTCTCCAGCGGCGGTGGCTTTGGGGGAGTGAACTTCATCGAGTATCCGAAGGAACTGACCGGCATCGAGGCGCGCATCGTGTCGCTGGTAGGGAAGTGGTTCCCGACAGGTGCCCACAAGGTCGGTGCGGCATTCGGCTGCCTGGTGCCACGACTGGTCACCGGACAGTTCGATCCGACGACCCAGAAGGCCGTGTGGCCTTCAACCGGCAACTACTGCAGAGGAGGAGCCTATGACTCGCATCTCCTCGCGTGCGACTCGGTCGCGATCCTGCCGGAGGGGATGAGCAAGGAGCGGTTCGAGTGGCTGGCGAAGGTCGCCGGTGAGGTCATCGCCACTCCGGGCACCGAGAGCAACGTGAAGGAGATCTTCGACAAGACCTGGGATCAGAGCGTCGGGAGAAGACGTCGTGATCTTCAACCAGTTCGACGAGTTCGGGAACTATCTCTGGCACTACACGATCACAGGTCCCGCCATGGCCGAAGTGCTCGCGCAAGTCATGGGCGCGCAAGACCGCTATCGAGGGGTCGCTCTCACCACGGGATCCGCGGGAACGATCGGGTCGGGTGACTACCTCAAGCAGCAGTATCCGACCTCGAAGATCGTTGCCAGTGAGGCGCTGCAATGTCCCACGTTGCTCGAAAACGGGTTCGGGTCCCATCGCATCGAGGGCATCGGTGACAAGCACGTGCCATGGATTCACAACGTGAAGAACACGGACTTCGTCACCGCCATCGACGACGAGGCGACGATGCAGCTCCTGCGACTGTTCAACGAGCCTGTCGGTCAGGAGTACCTCGTCGAACGTGGCGTGGCGGCAGAGTTCGTGGAGAAACTGCCCCTTCTCGGCATCTCCAGCATCGCCAACATGCTTTCTTCGATCAAGTTCGCGAAGTGGAACGAGATGAACCACAGCGATGTCGTGATCACCGTTGCCACCGACTCGGTGGAGATGTACGAGTCGCGGCTCGAAGAACTGAATGAGCAGCGAGGAGCGTTCACACGAGAGGATGCCGTGATCGGCTACGAGCGGTATCTGATGGGGACAACGACCGACGCGATGATCGAACTCGACTATTGGGGACGCAAGCGAATCCACAATCTCAAGTACTACACGTGGATCGAGCAGCAGGGCAAGACCTACGAGGAGATCCAGGCACAGTGGTATGACGATGAGTATTGGACATCGATTCAGAGCGAGGTCGACGAGGTGGATCGCCGGATCGAGGCGTTCAACGAAAGGACCGGCCTGCTGAAAGAACTCGGCATCTGAGGTCGGGGCCCGCCGTATGGCGGGTCGGTGTCGAGATCGAGGGCGGTCGTGGGTAGCCTTCTCGCGAGGAGGTGGATGCGATGCGCGCACAGGTTCTACACAGTCCTGCCACGATCACCGAGGCGCCCCTCGTGCTCGAAGAGGTTCCCGACCCGACGCCGGGTGCAGGTGAGATCCTGCTCGAGGTCTCGGCGTGTGGTGTCTGTCGTACCGACCTCCAGGAGGTCGAAGGGGATCTGGATCTCCACCGAAACCCCGTCGTCCCCGGGCACCAGATCGTGGGGGAGGTGGCGGAAGTCGGTGCGGACGTGACCGGGTGGCAGATCGGCGACCGTGCCGGCGTCGGCTGGCTCGGAGGGTCATGCGGGCATTGTCGGTTCTGCCGCACAGGACGTGAGAACCTCTGCGAAGAAGCCGTGTTTACCGGATGGGATCGCGATGGTGGTTACGCCGAGAGGGTGACGGTCGGCTCGGAGTACGCGTTCCGGCTGCCCGCCGATGAGCGAGATTTGGATGTCGCCCCCCTGCTGTGTGGGGGAGTGATCGGCTTCCGGGCACTGAAGGTGTCGGAGATACGCGCGGGTGGCCGGCTTGGACTCTACGGATTCGGAGCGTCGGCCCTTCTCGCACTTCAGGTGGCTCGCCACTGGGACTGTGAGGTGTATGTCGCGACGCGATCGGAGGCTGAGCGCAACCGAGCTCTCGAGATGGGAGCGGTGTGGGCCGGCGGCTACGAAGACCGTCCGCCGGTTCCCCTGGACGCCGCCATTACGTTCGCTCCCGTCGGCTGGGTCGTCATCGAGGCACTGAAGTCACTCGATCGGGGCGGGGTGGTGGCGATCAACGCGATCCATCTGGATCACATTCCGGAGTTTCGTTATGAGGACCTTTGGTTGGAACGCCAGATCCGCAGCGTTGCCAATTTCACGAAAGCCGACGCCGAAGAGTTCCTGCGTCTTGCCGCAGAGATCCCGATCCGGACGGTCACACAGGAGTATGCGCTTGCCGATGCCAATACGGCGCTGCTCGACTTGAAGCGGGGGAGTGTGCACGGGGCCGCGGTACTCCGAGCGTGAGCCGGTCCGCGCATTCGGTGTCGGCGACGACGAGATGCGGAGGATCTGGGCATGTGACGTTGGGGCATGTCCAAGCCGGAGTGTGGGCCGGCTTCGACATGCAGACCCCCGACGAGATGCCACGGTTCGAGGGCAGGTCGGCGATCAGGACTGCGCGTACCGCATCTCTCTGCGGAACTTCTTCCAGTCGGAGGACTTGACGGAGAACAGAATATCGGTGGTGATCTGGAAGAGCCCGAGGAGGAGCAGAATCCACCAGGTCCACGCCGGGGAGTGGGATCCCCACGCTGCACCGATGCCGAGGAACGGGACGACCTTGGTGACGAGTGCCCCCGAAGCGTGCATCCATGCCCGGGCCTTCGGTGGCGTGCGCAGGTAGGTCGCGTAATCGATCTTGACGCCGGGCTGAGGTTTGGAGACCGTACCGATGAACCAGTGAGTGAAGCGGATTCCGACAAGTCGTCCCACGACGAGATGGCCGAGGCCGTGTGTGCTCGCGATGAGCACAACCGTCCCGGCGATGATGGCAATCCCGTTCCAGGGGCTGGAGATGAAGTAGGCGGCCACAACGGCGGCGAGTCCCGCCATGGCTGCGATCGACATGATGACCGTGCCCACCCAGGTCGGTACCGCTATCAGCGCCCAGCGCCGGAAAGCCTTCTCATCGATTGCGGCGATGCGGTCGGCACACCGGGTGACCAGGTCGGGATCCCGCTTCACGGCCCCGACCGCCTTCCAGAATCCGAGAGCCGACAGGTCCACCGGGCCGTCAACGGCCAACGCCCGTTCGCACTCATGCAGTGTGGCGTCGATGTCCATACTCTGCACTCTACGTCGTGGAGACCCTGGAGAGGGCAGTTCCGGTCGATCGGCGGCGGTCGAGGTTGCCGGTCGGCGGATGGCGGTGCCCGATCACGCATGATTCCGGACTCGGCTAGGTTGGCTGATGCAGTGCAGATCTTCTCTCCCACCACGGTCGACGAGGCGGTCGATGTCCTTGCAGAGCGACCCGACGCGACGTGTCTCGCAGGTGGCACGGATCTGATGGTCGAGATCAACTTCGGACTGCGACGCCCTCGAGAGATCGTCGCCCTGCGCCGGATCGAGGAACTTGTAACGATGACGCCCACCTGGATAGGCGCCGGGGTGACTCATGCCAGGCTCGAGCAGAGTCCCTGGCCGGCTCTGAGCGAGGCGGCGCACACGGTCGGCTCACCTCAGATTCGCAACATGGGGACGATCGGCGGGAACATCGCGACTGCAAGTCCTGCCGGTGACACACTTCCCTTCCTGGCTGCAGCCGACGCCCTGATCGTCACGCGATCAAAGCGATTCGGGCGTCGGGAGATCCCGTGGGACGACTTCTTCATCGGTGTCAAGAAGACTGCCCTGGAGCCGGGAGGAATCATCGAAGGAGTAAGGCTTCCCGAGGAGGTTTCGCTTCGCCAAGGGTTCTCGAAGGTCGGGCCCCGTTCCGCGATGGTGATCGCGATCGTGTCCGCATGTGTCCTCCGGTACGCCGACGGACGCACAAACGTGGCGCTGGGGGCGGTCGCGCCGACGGTAATGCGGGCGCGAAGGGCCGAGGAGATGATCTCGGCGGAGCCGAATCCGAGTGCTGCTGCACTCACCGAGTTTCAGCGTCTGGTCTCGGAAGAGGCTCGCCCGATCACCGATCACCGATCGACAGAACGCTACCGGCGCCACGCGGTGGGAGTCGTCGCCCGCAGGATCCTGGAGCGACTGCTGTGAAGTTCACGGTGAACGGAAGGACGGTCGAGGTTGCCGTGGAGGGGTCAGAGAGCCTGCTGCGCATCCTACGCGACGATCTCGGTCTGTATGGAGCGAAGGACGCGTGCGAGCAGGGCGAGTGTGGCGCCTGCACGGTTCTGCTGGACGGAGTCCCGGTGTGCTCGTGCCTGGTCATGGCTGCGGATGCGGAGGGTGCTCATGTTGTGACGGTCGAAGGCGTCACTCCTGCAGAGGGTTTGCATCCTGTCCAGGAGGCTCTGCTGGACACAGGCGGAGCACAGTGCGGCTACTGCACGCCAGGGGTCGTCGTGTCCGCAGCCTATCTGTTGGAGCACAATCCCGACCCGACCGACGAGGACGTCAGGGAGGCGCTGGCAGGAAACATCTGCCGCTGTACCGGGTACGGGGCCATCATCAGGGCGATCGTGGAGGGGAAATGAAGGCCGTTGATCGCCGTGTTCGCGGCGGGGTCGGTGAGTCCGTCCATCGTCCCGATGGGGTACCGAAAGTAACCGGAAGGTTCGCCTACGTGGGTGATCTCCACACGGAAGGCATGCTGTGGGGAGCCACCAGGAGGATCTACGTTCCACACGGCCGGATCACCCGTGTCGACATCACGCCGGCTCTGGCGATGCCCGGCGTGCAGGCCGTCTTGACACAGGATGACGTGCCGGGGGTCAAGTACCAGGGTCAGATCGTTCAGGATGAGCCCGTCTTGGCAGAGCAAGAGGTTCGATACTGGGGAGAGCCCGTCGCTCTGGTGGCGGCGGAGAGTCGAGAAACCGCCCGTGTGGCCGCCGAAGCGGTGATCGTGGAGGTCGAGCCGCTCGAGCCACTCACGGATTTCGAAGAAGCCCTCGACCGGGGAGAGGTGTTTCGTCACATGTCGGTTCGCCGAGGCGACCCGGACGCTCATGGGACGGTCGTGGTGGAGGGGTACTACGAGACGCCGGGCGTCGATCAGGCACCGCTGGGGACCGAAGCCGGTTTGGCCATCCCGGATGGCTTGGGGGGTCTCGACCTCTATCCGCCATCACAGTGGATCCATGTCGACCATAGGCAACTCGTGGGCTGCCTCGCCCTCGACCCCGAACAGGTCCGGGTGCATCCAACCGGACTCGGAGGTGCCTTCGGGTCGCGCGAAGATCTGAGTGTGCACACGCACCTGTGCCTGCTCGCCCTGCGAACAGGGCGTCCGGTGAAGATGGTGTACAACCGTCTCGAGAGCTTCGTCGGTCACGTCAAGCGACACGGCGCGCACATGTGGTACCGGCATGAGTCCGACGACGACGGCAACCTGGTGCGCGTCGATGCGAAGCTGATTCTCGACGGGGGCGCGTACGCCAACACCACCCACGCCGTGCTCGCAAACGCCGTGTACTTCACCGTCGGTCCGTACCGGTGTCCCAACACGTTCGTCGAAGGGTATGCGGTGCGCACGAACAATCCTCCGTCCGGAGCGATGAGAGGGTTTGGTGCCAACCAGGTCTGCTTTGCCTACGAGGCACAGATGGATCGTCTCGCTGCCGCTCTCGGCACGGATCCGCTCGATCTCCGGCTTCGGAACGCATTGCAGCCCGGCGACCACCTCGCGACGACAGGGCAGGAGATCACCCAACCGCTACCGACGGCCGAGGTGATCCGTTCGGTCATGGCGATTCCATTGCCTGCCGAGGGCTCGACTCGCCTGCCTGGCGGGAATGGTCTCACCACCCCGCCCTCGGCTGTCGTCCGGGGTGTCGGCTACGCGGTCGGCATCAAGAACCTGGCGTTTTCGGAGGGTTTCGACGACTACGCAGATGCACGGGTCGAGCTCACTCCCGAGGGCGCGAGGGTGCATACGGCCGCATCCGAGGTAGGACAGGGCATGGTCACCGTACTGATGCAGATTGCCCGCAGCGTTCTCACCATGGAGCAGGTCGAGATCGTGTGGGATGACACCGCCCACATCGGCTCCGCAGGTTCGACGTCAGCGTCGAGACAGACACAGATGGCGGGTGGCGCGGTGCAACAGGCTGCGCTGAAAGCTCGGTCCGTTGCGCTTGAGCGGGTGGGAGGCGATGATCTGGATGATGAGGGTGTTTGGAGCGACGGGCGGCTGGTGGCCACCTGGACCGAGCTGTGTGCGAGTGGACCGATCGTCGGCGAGGTGCGATTCCGTCATCCGGCCACCGATGAGCCCGATGAGAACGGCCAGGGAAACGTTCACGTCGATTTCTGCGTTGCGGCACATCGTGCGATCGTGGATGTAGATCCTGAACTGGGTCTCGTACGTGTGGTTCGGATCGATACTGCTCAGGATGTTGGACGAGCTCTCAACCCGGTGCAGGTGATCGGGCAGATCGAAGGGGGCACCGCACAGGGGTTCGGCATGGCGCTGCTCGAAGAGGTGGTTCTCGACGAAGGTGTGATCAAGAACCCGACCTTCACCGACTATCTGCTTCCGACGATCGAGGACGTGCCTCCGATGGAGGTCGTGATCGTGGAGCAGCCGGGGACGTGGGGACCATTTGGCGCGAAAGGTTTCGCGGAGCTGCCGGCCATTTCGTCGACGCCGGCGGTCGTTGCAGCCATTCGCGCAGCTACACGGCACGAGCTCAACCGTGTGCCGGTGCATCCCGAGGACATCGCAACCCCGTTCTCGTGACGCTTCACCGGAATAAACCTGGCCAACCGTCACGAGAACGGTGGATTAGGGGATGAGGAGGCGCCGCGCGGCCCTGTTGTGCGCCTCGATCAACAGTTCGAGATCGACGGTGGCGGGCCTTCCGTTCTCGACGATGGCCCTTCCCTGGACATAGGTGTGATCGACGGTCGTCGGGGCACACAGCAGCAGGGCGGCGACCGGGTCTTGCCAAGCTCCCGCGTACTCGATGCGTTCGAGGTCGATCGCAGTGAAGTCCGCTGCCTTTCCGACGGCGAGCGAGCCGATATCGTCGCGACCGAGCACGGCGGCCCCGCCAAGTGTTGCGATCTCGAGCGCCGTTCGCACCCTCATGAGTGGCCGGTCGCCGTGGCGAACTCTCGCCAGCAACAGCGCAAGGCGCGCTTCGCCGAGGAGATCACTCCCATCGTTTGAGGCCGAACCGTCCACACCGAGACCGACGCGGACGCCGGCGTCCAAGTAACTCATGACGGGAGCGATACCGGAACCGAGCCGCATGTTGGAGGCTGGACAGTGGGCAACGCCGGTACCGGTCTCGGCCATGAGTCGGATCCCCGCGTCGTCGATGTGGACACCGTGGGCGAACCAGACGTCGGGTCCGACCCATCCCACACGCTCGGCATATGCAAGAGGCGGCAACCCGAATTGTGCGGTGCAGAATCCCTCTTCGTCGGCGGTCTCGGCCAGGTGCGTGTGGAGTGAGACCCCATAGCTGCGCGCAAGCTCGGCGGACTCGCGCATGGCGTCGGTCGTCACCGAGAACGGGGAGCACGGCGCGACGACGATGCGCAACATCGACCCCGGCGTCGGGTCGTGATACGACTCGATCACTCGCTGTGTGTCCTCGAGGATCGCGTCCTCATCCTCCACGACGGAATCGGGGGGCAGGCCGCCGTCGCTCTCGCCGAGACTCATCGAACCCCGAGCAGCGTGGAAACGCATGCCGATTTCCCGGGCTGCCTCGATCGTGTCATCGAGGCGACTTCCGTTGGGAAACAGGTAGAGGTGGTCGGACGTGGTCGTGCATCCGCTGAGCGCCAGTTCGGTGAGGCCGACTTTCGCCGACAGACGAATGTCTTCGGGTGTGATCCGCTCCCAAATGGGGTAGAGGGTCTGGAGCCAGGGGAAGAGCTCGGCATCCTGGGTTCCAGGGAGCGCCCGCGTCAGCGTCTGATAGAGATGGTGATGGGTGTTGACGAGTCCGGGAATGACGACGTGTGCTGACATGTCCAGGACCTCATCGGCCGTGTCGGGCAGCTCTGCGGCGGGTCCGACCTGTTCGATCCACCCGTCGCGTGCGAACAGGCCCCCATCACGGATCTCGCGCCGATCCGGATCCATCGTGACCAGGACGGTTGCGTGGTTGACGAGGAGAGTTCCCATCGGGACATCGCTTTCTCGGGGCAGTTTCTATGTCGAAGTCCGGCCGGTCAAGACCTCGCTTCGACTTCCGTCTTTGCATCGTACCGGCGTAATCTTGCCGGAACGGGGAAAGGTGCATGTTGGAGGATTTCATCCGAGAGCTGCCAAAGGCCGAGCTGCATGTCCATATCGAAGGTTCCCTGGAACCCGAGATGATGATGGCCTTGGCGGAGCGAAATGGTATCTCGATTCCCTTCTCTTCGGTGAAGGAAATCCGCGATGCGTATGCCTTCAGAGACCTGCAGTCGTTTCTTGACATCTACTACGACGGTGCTTCCGTGCTGCAAACCGAGCAGGACTTCTACGACCTGGCCTGGGCCTACATCCGGCGGGCCGCGACAGATGGCGTGAAGCGGGCAGAGATCTTTTTCGATCCTCAGACCCACACTTCGCGCGGTATCGCGTTCTCCACCGTCATCACCGGTCTGCGTCGCGCCGTCGACGACGCGCGCGATCTCGGCGTGTCGGCTGCACTGATCATGTCGTTTCTGCGCCATCTGAGTCCGGAGGAGGCGATGCAGACACTCGATGACGGCCTTCGATTCCGCTCGTCGCTGATCGGTGTCGGCCTCGACTCTTCCGAGAGAGGACGCCCGCCCGTGTTGTTCGAGGAGGTTTTCGCGAGGGCACGGAGCGAGGGACTTCACCTGGTGGCCCACGCAGGTGAGGAGGGACCACCCGAGTACATCCGTCAGGCACTCGATGTCTTGGGCGTCGAGCGGATCGATCATGGGGTTCGGATCGATGAAGATCCTGAACTCGTCCGTCGTGTCATCTCGGAACGAATACCTCTCACGATGTGTCCGCTCTCCAATGTCAAGCTTCGGGTATTCGACAAACTCGAACATCACAATCTGAAGCGTCTACTCGATGCGGGAGCGGTGGTGACGATCAACTCGGACGATCCCGCCTACTTCGGTGGGTATATCGCAGACAACTACGAGGCTGCGGCTGCTGCGCTCGGACTGACGAGGAGAGAGATCGTGACGATTGCCCGCAACTCGATCGATGCCGCATTCATCACCCCCGCCGAACGTGAGAATCTCCTGGGGGACCTCGAGGTGAGTCAGCTCACGAGATGATGCTCGAGTACTTGCCACACTTCCGGGCCTGCGAGCTTCGTTCGTAGCGACGCCAGCGTTCTGATGAATGTGGGAACCGCCTGTTCGGGGTCCATGGGATTCGGTCGCATCACCGCGAGGACCGAAGGTGTCGGTCGCAGTACCAGCGTGTCGGTCGCCGGCCAGGCGGTCGCGACCGCGACCAGCTCGTCGTGAAGCGCCGAACGTCCGACGCGATCGAACATCGACTCGTAGAAGTGTGCTCGTCGCCGCTGCTCCTCCGCGGCCATCGGTGCCAGGACGAGGAGGAGGTCGAGCGGTTCCGGGTTGCCGAGCACCAGGTCCGCATTGGTTCCGGAGACGACCCCACCATCAACGTAGTTCTTGCCCTCTATCTCATACGGAGAGAACACGATCGGGACGGCGGAGGAAGCCGCCACGGCGTCGCGAAGGGCAACGACCGGGGCGCTGGTGGTGCCAAATGCCATCCGGCGCCGGTCTTCCAGATCGTACGCCACGATCACCGTCGGACGTTCCGGCCACGTGTCGGCGATCGAAGGGGCCTGCTCTGCAACCCAGTCGGCGATGCCCGAAGGATCGTATCGTCCCGGAGCCCCGATCACGGAGGTGAGGCCGGGCCGCCGAAAACTGGGAAGGACGCCGTGTCGGATCCACCTCCTGATACCGTGGATATGGTCCTTTCGATACACCCACGATCTGATGCGTTCGGCAACATCCTCCTGCCGCTCGCCCTTCTTGACGATGCTGTCCAGCGACAGGGTTCCTGATCGCACGATCGAAGCGGCGAAGGCGCCCGCGGAGGTTCCGACGATGACATCGGCGGTCTTGGGCTCCCATCCGGTTGCCATCTCGACGGCCAAGAGAGCGGCCAGGTGATAGGACGCGCCGGTGACGCCTCCTCCTCCAAGAACAAGTCCGACTCTGCTCACGGGCAAGAACACTACAGGCACGCGTCGCTATCGAACGCCGCCGGCCGATGGCGATCAGGAAGCGACGGCTGCGCCGAACGGACGGTGGCAGCTCGGGCAGGCCCGATCGGACTCGTCCGTGTCGGTTCCGCACCACGGGCACGGCAACTCGGTTGCCGAGCGATACGCTTCCACCCAGGTGCCGGTTCCGAACGCGATTCCCTCACCGGTATGTTGAAACCATCGACCGGCAAGGGCGACGAGAGCCGTGATCAACGATGCTGCCAACAACAATTGCATCATGCGGTCTCCTCTCTGCATGAAGTGTATGAAGGGAGCGCGCCGGAAGGAAGGATTTCGCGCTCTCGGCTTGTCACGGGGGTGCCGGGAACCGGGCACCGGGACGAGACCGGACCATGAGCGACGACCACCGGAGGAGGATCGGCGGCGCCTTGATCAGCCGATCGCCGAAACCAACTGATCGACGAAGGGTCGAAGATCCTCGAGTCGACCGTCTCGCATCTCCGCCTGTCGGAGCAGGGACGCGGATATGTGAAACGCAAACCAGGAGCGGAGCACATCTCCATCGACGGTGGCTCCATATCCGAGCGAAAAGGCATCGACGGCGGCGCCGGTACGCCGGGAGAGTTCCCAATAGGCGAACGTGTAGTCCCACTCCGGGGGGGCCAGTGTCGCCCAGGTCCAGCCGGTCAACGTGACTTGTCCGTCGTTGTCGATGACGAATGCCTCCGGTGCCGGTCGCGTGTGGCTGGCGCGTGGAGGACCGGCGGAAGGGAACTCGAGGCCTACGGCACGGTCAAAGACAAAAGAAGGAATTCCCAATCGGCGCCGGTAGCGTTCCAGTCTCGCGAAGTTGCCTCTGAACGCCGTGAGCATCCAGTCCGAATCGATTCCCGCTTCGAGATTGGAGAGTTGGGAGTAGTTCGCTTCGTGGAGCCCTCTGAGCAGGGTGCCGGCTCGTTGTGCCGCCTTTGTGTCACCAGGTAGTGCCGCAAGCGTCCACCTTCCCGCGTCGGCGAGGCGGACCCAGTTCGAGTCACCCGTTGATCCCCATTCCAGGACGGTCGGCAGTCCCTGCAGGCCGGCCAGCGCTTCGAGGGCTCTGCGTTCCCTTCGTTGGTATGAGGAGGAGCCGTACACCTTGAGGATCCACGTTTGCCCGTCGGGAGTTCGCACCCGGAACACACTGTTGGTTCCGGTGGAGAGCGCGTTCGCGCTGCCTCCATCGGCAAGCGTGAGTGCTATTTCGCTTGGTTGCACGTCTCCCCTTTGCAAAGCAGTCGGCGATGGGGACGGCTTCGTTTACGCTACACCAGACTAGTGTCCCGAGTCGCAAGTCATGTACAGAATCTCACCGGCCCTCGACGCCCCTGGCTGCGCCCTCCGCCTCGACGCATCTGCCGATGCGCCTTCGTTGTGCGTCCTTGCCAGATGACGCCGAATGGCTCGGTGATATCAGGACGAACTTACGACTCAGAACACTAGTGGTGTGTTGTATGGATCGCGCGTGGGCCTCGAGAAAGACGCCCGGCGACAACACGAGAAAAGAAGGTGAACGTGTCCATCGAAATCGAGTTTCCCGACGGTTCCAGAATGTCTTTCCCCGACGGCAGCACCGGGCTGGATATCGCAACGAGCATCGGAAAGAGACTTGCCGCCGCAGCCGTCGCCGTGAAGCTCGACGGTGAGTTGTTGGATCTGACTCGACCTCTTGAACGGGGGGGAAAACTGGAGGTCGTCACGGCGGACACGGAAGAGGGGCGGGAGATCCTGCGTCATTCGGCGGCTCACGTCATGGCGCAGGCGGTGCTCTCACTGTTCGAGGGAGCGCGGTTCGCCATCGGCCCGGCCATCACGGACGGCTTCTACTACGACTTCGATATCGGCCGCCCATTCACCGCCGAGGACCTCGAGAGGATCGAGGCTCGCATGGGCGAGATCGTGGCAGAGGATCAGCCGTTCATTCGCGAAGAGGTCTCGGAGGAGGATGCCGTCGCGATGTTCGCCGATCAGCCGTTCAAGACCGAGATCATCGAAGGGGTCGAGGAGGGCGAACTCGGAACCGTGATCACCGTATACCGCAACGCGGGGTTCGTGGATCTCTGCCGCGGTCCCCACGTTCCGTCGACCTCGAAGATCAAAGCCTTCAAGTTGCTGCGCAGTGCGGGCGCCTACTGGCGCGGCGATGAACATCGGCCGCAGCTGCAGCGGATCTACGGGACCGCATGGGAGAGTGCAAAGGCCCTTCAGGCCTACCTGGAGCGTCTCGAGGAGGCGGAGCGCCGGGACCATCGAAAGCTCGGCGCGGAGCTGGATCTCTTCTCGTTTCCACCGGAGCTCGGCTCGGGCCTCGCCATATGGCATCCCAAGGGTGGAATCGTGCGCAACGTCATCGAGGACTACAGCCGGCGGGTCCACACGGAGAACGGGTATGAACTCGTGGTCACGCCGCACGTCGCGAAGGCACACCTTTGGGAGACGTCGGGTCATCTCGGTTTCTACGCCGAGAGCATGTACCCCGCCATGGAACTCGACCATGGCGATCCGTACTACGTCAAACCCATGAACTGTCCGTTTCATGTCCTGATCTTCAAGAGTCGGAGTCGCTCCTACCGGGAGTTGCCACTGCGCCTGTTCGAACTTGGAACGGTGTATCGATACGAACGCTCCGGGGTCATCCACGGCCTTCTGAGAGCCCGCGGTTTCACCCAGGACGACAGCCACATCTTCTGTAGCCGCGATCAGATCGGCAGTGAACTGCAGGGTCTGCTCGATTTCGTCCTCATGGTGCTGCGAGATTTCGGGTTCACCGAATTCGAGGCCGAACTCTCGACCAGGCCCGACAAGTTCGTCGGTGACCCCGAGATGTGGGAACTGGCGACCGCCTCGCTGGCAACGGCTCTCGAGACGACGAACCTGGAGTACTCGGTGGCGGAGGGTGATGGAGCCTTCTACGGGCCGAAGATCGACGTGCACATCAGGGATGCGATCGGTCGAAGGTGGCAGCTTTCGACGATTCAGGTCGATTTCTCGCTTCCGGAGCGGTTCGATGTCGAGTTCACCAGCGCAGACAACACGCGTGATCGCCCGGTGATGATTCATCGTGCTCTGTTCGGGTCCGTCGAACGGTTCTTCGGGATCCTCCTCGAGCATTATGCAGGGGCGTTCCCCGCCTGGCTCGCCCCGGTGCAGGCTGCGATCGTTCCGGTCGCCGATCGACACATCGACTACGCCGGCGAGGTCGTTTCCGCGCTTCGCGGCGCTGGGGTGCGTGCACTGGTCGACGAGAGCCAGGAGACGGTGGGGGAGAAGATCCGACGGGCCTTGTCGCTGAAGGATCCGGCCGTTCTCGTGGTGGGAGATCGCGACGAGGAGGCACGAACCGTCGGTTTGCGCCTGTACAGCGCCGAGCGAGAGGAACGCGGTGTACCCCTCGAAGTTGCCGTGGAGCGTCTGGTGGCGCTTGTCGCACCGCCCAGATAGCGGCGATTTCTCCTAGAAAGCTGACCGGCATAATGTGATTGTTCCGCGATACCGTTGACAACCAGGGAGATTCCTCCGTGAAACGATTCGTCGAAACCATCTCCGTCGTGGTGCGCCGGTGGCCGTGGTGGACCATCGCGGCAATGGTTGCGATCACCGTGGTCCTGGCATCCTATGCACAGCAGGCCAAGGTGGCCTCGGGGCAGGAAGGGTTTGCGCCGGACACACCCGAGATCGCTGCGTCGGATCAGATACGGGAGCTGTTTTCGACCGGAAGCAGCGAAAAGGTCATGCAGATCATCCTCAGCGGCGATGACGTCATCACCGCCTCGGGGGTCCGGACGGTCGCAGACATCGAATCGGCGATACGTTCCAGCGACGCCGCAACCTATATCTCGGATCGCTCGGATCGGTCCGGCATCGTCTCCTACCTGGGAGGGGTCCAGCGGGCGGCGAAGATGCAGGGCCTGGACATCGGTGCCATCTCCGACAAACAGGTGAAGCAGCTGTACACACTGAGCCTGCAACAGGCGCCGCCGGGGAAAGCCGACTACCTGCGAGCCCTGGCCTCCTCGAAGGGGCACCTCGATGAGGCCGCGGCGCCCGCCGGGCTCATCGTCGTGTTCCTCGACACTTCGGCCATTCCCGATACGGGCGACGACTTCAGCGCTCTCGTCGACATCGAAAAGGGGATCGCTGCCACGGCAGAGCAGTATTCGTCCGCGGATATCAACGTTCAGGCGTTCAGCATGCTGCTGCTCATGGGAGACGAGTTCGATTTTTCCGCCGAGGTCGGTCGTCTCTTTCTGAGCGCGTTCCTGATCATCCTGCTGATTCTCGGGTACGTGTACTTCGTGCGGCCTCGCGGGGGGCGTTCAGGTTGGAGCGCGATTCGGCGGACGGTCGCCGATGTTGTACTCACCCTGGCCGTGATCCTGACGGCGATCGTGTGGATGCAGGGCTTCGGGGTGCTGCTCGGACCCGAGCATCTCGGTGTGATCGGCGATCTGAATCAGATCACCCAGATCATCCCCATCCTGCTCATCGGTCTTGGAGTGGACTACGCGATCCACCTGACCGGCCGATACCGGGAGGAGATCGGTCTCGGCAAGACGGTCGCAGAAGCTTCCACCCGAGCGATCGGGACGGTGGGTGTGGCCCTCATTCTGGCGACGTTGACAACCGCCGTCGGGTTCCTGACCAACCTGATCTCACCAATCCCCGGGCTCAGAGACTTCGGGATCCTCACCTCGGTGGGGATCGTCTCGGCGTTCGTGTTGATGCTGACGTTGCTGCCGGCGATCAGGCTCCTGCTCGATCGTCGCGCCGAACGCGGGGGGAGGCTGCACGCCGAGTCATTCGTCGTCGGCTCGACGGCAAGGGCGCTCCCTCGTATCGCCGCGCGCACGGCGGTGCTTGCAGAACGCCTTCCCGTCGTGACGCTCATCGTGGCATTGGCTCTTGGCGGGCTGGGTGCCTTCGGTCTGACACAGCTCAAGACGACGTTCAGCTTCGTGGACTTTCTGCCGCAAGACTCGCCGGCCGTCCGGGCCTTCAAGACGGTGGAAGAGCAGTTCGCGGGTGGCTTTGGTGAAGCGACGAACGTGCTCATCAAGGGCGATGTGGCGACGCCACAGGCGTATCAGTCGATGCAGGCGGCATGGAAGCTACTCGGCGACACGCCGGACGTGACGAGCTTCGGTGGGTTTGCGGCAGCGGAGTCACCGGTTGGCGTCGTGGCGAACTTGGCGCGGTCTGAAAACAAGACCTTCCTGCAGGCTGCGGGCGCAGCAGGTTTGAGACCCGATCTCACGGTTGGACCCGACGCGGATGTGGCTGCGATCTTCGATGCGGCCATGGCTGCAGCACCGGAGGAAATGGGCAGGGTGCTCCACAAGGACGCAGATGGTTCCTACACGGCAGCCCAGTTCGTGATACAGACCGGAGCGGGTGAGGAGCGGGCCGCAGCCCTGGCAGCGAACCTTCGTCAGGACTTCACGCCGGTCACCGACGTGGGCTTGACGGCAATCCCGACGTCGACGTCGATCATTTCGGCGGTGATCGTCAACAAGCTCTCCAGCTCGCAGCTCAGGTCGCTGTTCGTGGCGATCTTCGTCGCGATGCTGCTGCTGGTCGTCAACTTCTGGTTCGAGACGCGGCGCCCGTTCCTTGGTGTGATCACCATCGCGCCGGTCGCTCTCGTGGTGCTGTGGACCTTCGGCATGATGGCGTTGTTCGGGATCTCGTTCAACCCGGTGACGGCGACGCTGTCGGCGATGGCCATCGGGATCGGTGTGCCGTTCACGATTCACGTGACCCACCGGTTCGAAGAAGACAGGGTCCGCTATGACGATCAGGAGGAGGCGATCCGCTCGACGGCCCGCCACACCGGTGCCGCCTTGGCCGGGTCGGCCTTCACGACGATGGCCGGGTTCGGAATCTTGATGACCTCCTCGCTCAAGCCGATGCAACAGATGGGTGAGGTGACGGTCTTCGCGCTTGGCGCCGCGCTCGTCGCGTCGGTGCTCGTGCTCCCGTCCATGTTGGCGTTATGGGACACGTGGCATCGCAAACGAAGTGCCACGACGTTCGACCGTGAGCGGCTCAAAGCACACGGATACATCGAGTGATGGCCGAGGGGGGCTCCATAGGGAGCCCCCCTCGAGTCGCTGGTAGACCGCAGCTAGATCCCGGCGATTTCTTCGAGCATGGCTGTCGTCAACGACTTCGGCCGCTCGATCGGATAGCCGAGTGCCCGGTCCCAGACGATGTTGGAGAGCACACCGAGGGATCGGCCGATCCCGAACAGGACCGTGTAGAAGTCGTATTCGTGGAGTCCGTAGTGCCACTGGATGACACCGGACTGGGCATCGACGTTCGGCCACGGGTTCTTGGCCTTGCCCTGCTCTTCCAAGATCGGTGGGACGACCTTGTACAACATGTCCACATACTTGAAGATCGGATCGTCTGGCAGATGCTTCAGACAGAAGTTGCGCTGTTCCGCATACCTCGGGTCGGTCTTGCGGAGCACGGCATGGCCGAACCCCGGGATGACCTGACCGGAGTTCAGCGTCTCCCAGACGAACTCCTTCATTTTCTCCTCGGTGGGGACCTCGCCACCCATCTTCTCCATGACACCCTGGATCCAGCGCAGCACCTCCTGGTTTGCGAGGCCGTGCAGCGGACCTGCGAGGCCGTTGATCATGGCCGAGGCCGCGTAGTAGACATCCGAGAGCGCGCTGGCGACCAGATGCCCGGCGTGGGCACTCACATTTCCGCTCTCGTGATCGGAATGGAGGATGAAGTACAGGCGAGCCACATCATCATATGGCTCATCGATGCCCATCATGTGGGCGAAGTTGCCACCGAGGTCCTGATCAGGATCCGGAGCGATGGGTGTGTCGCCCTTGTACTTGAGGCGGTAGATGAAGGCACCCAGTTCAGGGAGCCTCGCCCAGAGGTTGAGGGCGTCCTCCAAGGTGGGCTGCCAGTGGTCCATCTTCCCGAGGCCCTTGTTGTAGGCCTTCACATACTCGGATTCTCTCTGCATGGCCAGGATGGCGGCCGAGAACATCGTCATCGGATGTGTGTCCCGTGGCATCGCCCTGAGCACGTCGAACACGTACCGGGGGACACCCGAGCGGTTCTTCAGCTCCTGCACGAGTTCCGCCACATCCTCCTCCGTCGGGACCTCCCCGGTGAGGAGCAGGTAGATGTGTCCTTCGACATAGGGCATCTCTCGTCCCGGGACCTTTGGCAGCAGCGCCAACGTCTCGGGGATCGTGTGGCCACGGAACCGGATGCCTTCGTTCGGATCGAGGTAGGAGATGTCCGTGACGAGGCACCGTACGCCGCGTGCACCTCCGATGGCCTGTGCGATCGTGACGTCCGAGACCTTGACATCACCGTATTCCTTGATCAGCCGGGCGGTACGAGGCCTCCACTCGTCGATCTTGCGTGCGAGCGCTTCCTTCAGTGCCATTGTTCCTCCTTGGCAGTTGGGGTTTCCCGCAAGCATGCCACCGAAACCGGGCCTGCTCGGTCCGGATCGTCGTGGCGCTCTCGCGAGAGCGTCGTCG
The DNA here is from genome assembly GCA_013152275.1 of Actinomycetota bacterium. NCBI lineage: Bacteria > Bacillati > Actinomycetota > Actinomycetota bacterium. Next base: position 80,915 of record JAADGS010000036.1, read on the forward strand.
TGTGCGTATCCCTCCCTACGCCTCTTCCGTCTGGGCAGAAGCGATGATCTTCTGTGCTTCTTGCCTCGGGACCTCCTCGTAGTGGTCGAACGTCATTTCAAAACTACCGCGCCCGCCCGTCATGGAGCGGAGGTCGATTGCGTACCGCTGCATTTCGGCGAGGGGAACTTCGGCGGTGACGATCCGGATGTGTCCCTCCGAGTCCATCCCCAGCACTCGGCCTCGTTTTGCGTTCAGGTCACCGATGATGTCACCCATGTAGTCCTCGGGTACACGAATGTTTGCTCGGACGATCGGTTCGAGCAGGGTTGGGCGCAGATTCGGCGCAGCGGCCTTCACGGCCATGATCCCCGCCATCCTGAAGGACAGCTCATCCGAGTCGACGGAGTGGTATTTTCCGTCGTAGACGGTTGCCTTGACATCGGTGACCGGATACCCCGCGAGGATGCCCCGTTCGAGTCCCTCTCGTACGCCTTTGTCGACTGCCGGAATGTACTGGCGGGGGATGGACCCGCCCTTGATCGCGTTGACGAACTCGTAGCCGGCACCTCGGGGCAGTGGCTCGAAGCGTAGGAAAGCCACACCGAACTGGCCTCTCCCACCGCTCTGCTTCTTGTGCTTTCCCTCTGCCTCCGCCTTGGCGCCGATTGTCTCTCGATAGGGGACCTTTGGGATCGACGTGTCGACCTTGACCCCGAATTTGCGCGAAAGTCGGGCGATGGTGACATCCAAATGGGTGTCGCCGAGACCGGACAGGACCGTTTCCTTGGTCTCGGAGCGTCGCTCGACCAACAGGGTCGGGTCTTCCTCGACGACGCGTGCCAACGCGGTCGAGAGTTTTTCCTCGTCCTGAGCCGATTGCGGCGAGACGACGAGGCTCATGACCGGTTTCGGCATGTCGACTCGCGCAATGGTGATGTTCGTGCCGGACGTGTGCAACGTCTCGCCGCCCCTGAGATTCTCGATCTTGGCGACGGCTGCGATATCTCCGGTGACGAGTTCGGATGCGTCCTTGTGCTCTTTGCCCTGCATGAAGAACAGGTTGTGCATTCGCACCCGCTCGCCCGAGGAGGTCACGAGGTGATCGTCGGCATGGACGGTGCCTGAGAAGACCCGGAGGAGAGAGATACGTCCCACATACGGATCGGACGTGGTCTTGAAGACGTACGCCACAGGTTCTCCGTCCGCGACGATGGCGAGATTGCCGCCTCCTTCGAGGGGAACCGGTGGACGCTCGAGGGGACTCGGTCCGAACTCGGTGAGGAACTCCGCGAGCGTGTCGATGCCGATGAGACGGGTCGACGATCCGCAGAGCACGGGTTGGATGTCACCTGTGAGGATGCCCCGCCGAGTGACTTCCACGATCGTTGCGCGGTCCGGTTCAACGCCTTCGAAGTAGGCCTCCAGCAATTCATCATCGGTCTCTACGACCGATTCGACGAGCGCCGTGTGCATCTGCGACATCGTGTCTTTCATCGATTCGGGCGCCTGTGTGGCGGTACCCTTGGGATTTCCCTCCGCGTAGGTCACGGCGGTGTTGGAGACGACTCGCACGAGGCCGCCGAGTTCGGCTTCTGCGCCGATGGGAACCTGTACGGGTGCGACGCCCTTCCCGAAGGTTTCGCGAAGATCGTCGAGTGTGCGCGAAAACGAAGAACGTTCCCTGTCGAGTTTGTTGATGAAGATGATGCGGGGGAGACCTTCCTCGCCCGCCAGGTGCCACATCGCCTCTGTCTGGACCTCGACACCATCGACTCCGGAGACGACGAACACCGCGAGGTCCGCTGCGCGCAACGCCGAACGTGCGTCCCCGACGAAGTCGGCGTACCCGGGGGTGTCGATCAGTGTGATCTTGTAGCCCTTCCAGGGGAAGGAGGCAAGAGAAAGCCCGAGGGAGAGCTTTCGCTCGATCTCCTCGGGCTCGAAGTCCGTGACGGTGTTGCCATCTTCGGTCCGGCCGAGTCGTGTCGTCTCTCCGGCCGTGAAGAGGAGCGCTTCTGCAAGGGAGGTCTTTCCGCTCCCGCCGTGACCAACCAATGCAACGTTCCTGATTCTCTCCGGGACCACATGACCTCCTGGTTTTCCGCTGATTCTAGTGAGACTGGACCGGTCTCCCGCCATCCCCGGCCACAATTGCGGGCGTTGGAACATGGAGGCTGCTTCGTGGTACGTTGCAGCAACCATGATCGACATGAAAGCTCGCAGGCGAGTCACGCTTCTGCTCGCACCGATCGCCAGAGGGCTGGTCAGGATCGGTGTCCGGGCATGGCAGGTGACGCTGGTGGGGTTGGCGATCACGCTGGCGGGTGCCGTGTTCATCGGTGGCGGAAGGTTCCTCGTGGGGGCCATCCTGGTGCTGGTCGGCTCCGGTGTCGACGCGGTGGATGGCGCGGTCGCCAGATTGAGGAAGTCGGTGTCGAAGCGCGGTGCGTTTCTGGATGCTGCCACGGACCGCGTCAGTGAGACGGCCATGTGGACCGGATTGGCGATCGCCGTTGCGCCGACGACGTTGTGGGTCGCGCTGTGTGTTCTTTGCCTGGGAGCATCATTGACCACGTCGTATCTGCGGGCCAAGGCGGAGACGGGGGGAGTGGACGGACGTGGAGGTCTGATGGGCCGGGCCGAGCGAGTGATCTTGTACGGTGCGGGGTTGCTGCTCGGATGGATCGGCCCCATGCTTTGGGCGATGACGGTGCTGACCTGGGCAACCGTGGCCCGACGCTTCTGGCTCGGGTGGAAGCGGCTCGGAGCGTGAGCTTGTCCTATGCCGCCTATCGCACGGGCATAGGTTTGGCGGGGTTGCTGCCGGAAGGCGTTGTACGCAGGGCGGGCGAACGGCTCGGAAGGGCGGCTTTCGACCGTGCCGGGCGGCGACGCAGGATGCTCATTCGTCACATGAGCCGGGTACTCGGATCCGAACGCGAGGTGGAAGAGGCGGCGCGGGAGGCCTTCGCAGCCTACGGTCGTTACTGGGCCGAGTCGTTCTGGGTCCGACCACGCCGTGTTCCCGAGATCCTCCGTCACATCACCACCGAGGGAGTCGAACGGGTCGAGGCCGCGAGGGATGCCGGCTCGGGCATGATCTACGCGTTACCGCACATCGGAAACTGGGAAGTGGCGGGAACCGTCGCTCACGACCTCGGACTCGAACTGCTGGCCGTTGCCGAGTCCCTTCCCGACAGCAAGATCGTCCAATGGTTCGTGGATCTCAGGAAATCTTTGGGGATCGATGTGGTTCTCGCCGACCAACCGGGGATCATTGGCGTTCTGAACAAGGCCCTGATGCGGGGAGCCGCAGTCGCCCTGGTGATGGATCGCAATGTTCGTTCGGGTGGGGTGGAGGTCGAGTTCTTCGGGGAGCGGACGTCCATGCCGGCGGGAGCCGCCGTGCTGGGACTGCGGACAGGAGTACCGGTGTTTCCGGTTGCTGCCTATTTCCGTGCAGGGAGGGGACACCATCTCGTCGTGGAAGCGCCCGTCGAGATGCCGACCGAGGGAACCAGGGAAGCTCGTGTCGTAGAAGGGACACAGCGTGTCACGCGAGCGTTGGAGAAACTCATTGAACGCGCTCCGAAGCAATGGCATATCGTGCAGCCGAACTGGCCGTCGGATCGGGGTTGCAGGTGAGGATCGCAATCGTGAGTCCATATGGCCTGGATCGACCCGGCGGTGTGCAGGAGCAGGCTCGTGGCCTGACGAAGCATCTGACATCCGCCGGTCACGATGTCCGTCTGATCGGTCCCGGGACGTCCGACGGATCCTGGATATCGACTGGAGGCACCACCGAGGTGGAAGCCAACGCGGCCATCGCTCCGGTCTGTCTCGAACCGGGGGCGGTTGCGAAGGTGAAAGAATCGATCGTCTGGGCGCAGGTCGTGCATGTTCACGAACCGCTCGTTCCCGTCGTCGGCCCCGCGGCGTGGATGGGTGAGGGGATACCTTCGGTGGGGACGTTCCATGCGGATCCGGCAGCGATCGTGAGAGGGATCTATCGATTTGGAGGGCCCCTGCTTGCACACCTGTTGGGCCGGATCGATGCCCTCACCGCAGTAAGTGAGGAAGCAGCGCGGGCCATTCGGAGTTTCGTGCCACACCCGCTGCTCATTCCCAACGGGGTCGACGTTGCCACATTCGAGGTTTCCGACGATCGTGTCCCTCATCGCGTTGCGTTCGTGGGAAGGGACGATCGGCGCAAGGGACTCGATGTTCTTCTGCAGGCGTGGCCTCGCGTCCTGGGGACGGTGCCCGACGCGGAACTCGTTGTCGTCGGCGCGCGTCGTGACCTGCAGATTCCCGGAGTGAGCTTCGAGGGGAGGGTATCCGAGGAGCGGAAGCGGTCCCTGCTCGGGTCTGCGGCGGTCTACTGCGGACCCAATACGGGAGGTGAGAGCTTCGGCATCACGCTGGTCGAGGGGATGGCTGCGAGCTGCGCGATAGTCGCTTCGGATCTCCCCGCGTTTCGCTCCGTCGCCGGGCCGGTCGCCTTCTATGTTCGTCCTGGGGACGCCGAGGATCTCGCGACCACTCTCGTGGATGTCCTCACCGATCGAGCACGCATGCGCGCGATGGGGGAAGCGGCGAGACGGCGGGCGTTGAGGTTCGACTGGAGTCGTGTGATCCCGCGTTGGGTCCGTCTCTACACGGAGGTGTCCGAAGGATTCGCACGTCGGCACCGTCGGTAGAATCAGGTTGAGGAGGAACGAACGTGGAACGTGGAACTGATCTCGTGAAACGCGGCCTTGCGGAAATGCTCAAGGGCGGCGTGATCATGGATGTCATCAATGCGGAGCAGGCAACGATCGCCGAAGAGGCTGGTGCCGTGGCGGTCATGGCGCTGGAGCGGGTTCCGGCCGATATCCGCAGGGAAGGCGGCGTCGCGCGCATGGCCGACCCGCAGAAGGTCGAAGAGATCATGGCTGCCGTCAGCATCCCCGTGATGGCGAAGGCACGAATCGGACATTTTGTCGAGGCACAGATTCTCCAGTCGCTGGGGGTCGACTACATCGACGAGAGCGAAGTGCTCACTCCCGCAGACGAGGAGCATCACATCGACAAGTGGCAGTTCACGACGCCGTTCGTGTGTGGGGCCCGAAACCTGGGTGAGGCCCTCCGGCGAATCGCCGAAGGTGCCGCCATGATCCGCACGAAAGGTGAGGCCGGGACCGGCAACGTGGTGGAGGCGGTTCGGCACGTTCGCACGGTGAACAGAGAGCTGCGCGCACTTACGACAATGGGAGCGGAGGAGCTCGCGGCTGCGGCCAAACAGCTTGGAGCCTCGGTCGAACTGGTGAGAGAAGTCGCCGGGACCGGCAAGCTCCCCGTGGTCAACTTTGCCGCAGGGGGCATTGCCACTCCTGCAGACGCTGCACTGATGATGCAACTCGGCTGTGAGGGTGTGTTCGTGGGGTCGGGCATCTTCAAGAGCGAAGATCCTGCACCCAGGGCCCGAGCGATCGTCGAGGCGGTGACTTTCTACCAGGATCCGTCGGCCATCGCGAAGGCCTCCAAAGGTCTCGGCGAGCCGATGCACGGTATCGACATGAGTGAACTCGACGAGGGCGACCTGCTCCAGACTCGGGGCTGGTAGGAGTGTCGGACATCGGGATACTCGCCCTGCAGGGCGACGTCCGCGAGCATGCACGCATGATCGGCGCGCTTGGATACTCGACTCGCGAGGTGCGACTGCCAGACGATCTCGAGGGGTTGTCGGGGCTGGTTCTCCCCGGAGGCGAGTCGACGACCATCGGGCGGCTCTCGGAACGCTTCGAGCTGCTGGGTCCGCTGCGCGAAGTGATCGGCTCCGGCCTGCCGACCTTGGGTACGTGCGCCGGGATGATCTTCCTTGCTTCAGGTGTGACCGAGGGCGAGCAACAGCAGCTGGGGGTCATCGATGCGGTGGTTCGCCGCAACGCCTTCGGGCGGCAGAACGATTCCTTCGAAGCCGATCTCGAAGTGCGAGGTCTGTCGGAGCCCTTCCACGCGGTGTTCATTCGGGCGCCCTGGGTGGAGCGCCTGGGACCCGACGTCGAGGTTCTGGCGGACATCGATGGACATCCGGTGCTGATTCGGAGCAACAATGTCGTCGCCGGATCGTTTCATCCGGAGCTGACCGGTGATGCGAGAATCCATAAGATGGTCCTGAGCGGCACGGGAGCTGGCTGATGTCTGGACATTCGAAGTGGTCGACGATCAAACACAAGAAGGGAGCGAAGGACGCCCAGAGGGGGAAGCTCTTCGCGAAGCTCGTCAAGGGGATCGAGATGGCGGCCAGAGAAGGAGGCGGTGACCCTGCGGCGAACGCCGCGCTTGCACACGCCATCGACAAGGCGAAGTCGGCTTCGGTCCCCAACGACAACATCGATCGTGCCATCAAGCGAGGCATCGGTGAGGTGGAGGGCATCTCCTACGAGGAGTTCTGGTACGAAGGGTACGGGCCGGGCGGTGTCGCGCTCTTTGTGCAGGTTCTGACCGACAATCGCAATCGCGCCGCATCGGATGTGCGCTCCACGTTCTCGCGGAACGGCGGAAGCCTGGGTGAGCCGGGCTCCGTTTCGTATGTCTTCGAACAGAAGGGGTATCTGCTCGTTGAAGGGGACGAGGACGAGATCATGCTCGCAGCGCTCGAAGCCGGCGCGGAAGACATACGACCTTCCGATGGAGCCTTTGAAGTCATCACGGAACCCGGACTGTTCACCGAAGTGCGGCACGCGCTGGAAGGAATCGCCACCAAGATCGAGACTGCGGAGGTCACCCGGCTCCCGAAGGCGACGGTTCCGGTCGACCGTTCCACGGCGCGGAAGGTTCTGCGGCTCGTCGACGCCCTCGAGGATCTCGACGACGTGCAGGAGGTGTTCTCCAATTTCGATATCCCGGATGAGGTGATGGCCGATCTCATGGAGTGATCGGTGCGCAATCCGCGGGTGTGTCCGGTGCCCCGGTTATGATCGTACATATGTTCGTTCTGGGTATCGATCCTGGTCTCACGACGACTGGATACGCAGTCGTCACGGCTCGGGAAGTCGCCGCGATCGGAGTGATCCGAACGCAGGTCGGTCTTCCGGTTCCGGAACGTCTGCTGGAAATCCATCGGGATGTGAGCGCCTTGATCCAAGAGTATGCCCCGTCAGTGATGGCGATCGAACGGGTCTTCGTGAACCGCAATCTCCAGACGGCGATGTCGGTCGTGAGAGCATCCGGTGTTGCGATGCTGGCTGCCGCCGCGGCCGGGATTCCTGTCCTGGAGTACACGCCGTCCAAGGTGAAGGCGGCAGTGGCCGGATACGGGAATGCAACCAAGGGTCAGGTACAGCGGATGGTGGCGTTGCGCATGGGGCTTGGTGAGGTGCCGAAACCGCCGGACGCGGCCGACGCACTCGCCGTGGCGCTCTGCCACCTCCAGGAGGATGGTCTGCGCAGGAGAATCCCATGATTGCGAGCCTGAGCGGCACCGTTGCGGCTTCGACGAACGATCGGCTGATTCTTCAGGTGGGCGGCGTCGGTTTCGAGATCAGAGTGACACCGAGTACTCGAGCCGAGATTGGGGGGGCGGGAACCGAGGCGATGTTGCACACCCACCTTCACGTCAGAGAAGATGCACTCGAGTTCTACGGTTTCCCGACCGCCGGCGACAGAGATCTCTTTCGCCTCCTGCTCACCGCCTCCGGCATCGGTCCGAAGGTGGCGATGGCCGTGATGGGCGCGCTTACGGCCGATGAGATCCGTCGTGCCGTAGTCACCGAAGACGCAGTCGCCTTGACGGTGGTCCCGGGCATCGGCATGCGCAGTGCCCAGAAACTGATCCTGGAGCTGCGCCCGAAGCTTGCGGGGGCGGAGGCCGACGTGATGGGCGGTGCAGCGCTCTCGCGGGTACGCGAAGCGCTGGAGGGTCTTGGTTACGCCGCAGCCGAGATCCACCAGGTCGTCGGGTCCCTTCCGGCCGATGCGCCTATCGAGGAGAATCTGCGCATGGCACTCAAAGCACTGGGAAAACGATGAGAGAAGACCTTCTGAGCGCGACACGCCTTCCAGATGACGAGATGGTCGACGAAACACTTCGACCGGAACGTCTCGAGGAATTCGTGGGACAGAGCAAGGTGAAAGAACGTCTGCAGATCAGCCTGGATGCAGCCAAACAATTGGGACACGCGCTCGACCACGTGCTTCTGTCCGGCCCTCCCGGACTCGGCAAGACGACGCTCGCAGGGATCATCGCGCACGAACTGGACACCCGGATCCGGGTTACATCGGGTCCTGCGCTCGAACGGCCCGGTGATGTGGCATCGATCGTCACCAACCTCGAGGAGGGTGAGGTTCTGTTCATCGACGAGATTCATCGACTTCCTCGCGTCGTCGAGGAGGTGCTCTATCCGGCGATGGAGGACTTCCGGCTCGATATCGTTCTCGGCAAGGGACCGTCGGCGCAGTCGATCCGGCTCGAATTGCCCCGGTTCACCCTGGTCGGGGCGACCACGCGCAAGGGCAAGGTCACTGCACCACTCCGGGATCGGTTCGGCATCGTCGACAAACTCGAGTACTACTCGGATGACGAGCTCGAGCAGATCGTCATGCGTTCTGCCGGAATCATGAGTGTGCCGATCACCGGCGGCGGCGCGAGCGTGATTGCGGGGAGGAGCAGAGGCACTCCAAGGATTGTCAATCGGCTCCTCGCCAGGGTGCGGGACTTTGCCGTTGCCCGGGCCGGAGGCGTCGCGGACGAAGAGACTGCTTCGGAGGCACTTCGGGTCTTCGAGGTCGACGAACTCGGTCTCGATCGTGTGGACCGGGACATCCTCCGTGCCGTGGCCGAGACCTTCGGCGGGGGTCCCGTCGGCCTGTCCACGTTGGCGATCGTCGTCGGGGAGGAAGCCGAGACGGTCGAGGATGCCTACGAACCATTCCTCCTGCAACGAGGGCTTCTGCAGCGGACTCCACGAGGCCGCATGGCGACGGCGGCCGCGTTTGCGCATCTCGGCCTCGAGCCTCCACACGACCTGCAGCCTCGCCTGCTGGACACCTGAGAACAGAGCAGGTCATGCGGACCAGCGAGTTCGACTACGTCCTGCCCAGGGACGCGATCGCCCAAAGGCCGGTCGCACCCAGGGATGC